>JBIKQC010000098.1:0-11070 GCA_044349855.1 Saprospira sp. | reverse complement strand
CAAATTCTAAGGCTGCTGTCTGCACTGCAGCTTATTGCATATTTCCCATCAGGACTGAAGCCAATCGACTCAATTAGCTGTTTGTGACCATTTAATTCACTGATGGCTCTGCCTGTGACTAAATCCCATGATTTTAATTTGTTGTTACTGTCAAGGCTTAAAATAGTTCTGGAATCAGGACTTATCGAGATCAGTTCAATTGTTGAATTATGATCACAAAAGGAGTACATTTTATTAGCGGTTTCCAGATTAAACACATTAGCGCAATGATCATCGAGACTAATTGCTATTTTACCATTTGGGCTAATTTTCAGATGTCGGATGTTGGAAATTTGACTTCTGATAAATTTAATTTCTTTTCCATTTTTGGCTGACAATATTCTTGAAGATCTGTCGAAGCTGGAGGTCAATATGAGCTTACCGTTTGGACTGAAACAGACAAAGCTTACTACCTCATTGATTTCATATGGTTTATTTACTAAGATTTCTGAATTTGCATTCCAAATTCTTATTTTTTTGTCCCCGCCTGCTGTTATAATTTGTTTTGAATCGGGACTGAAAGCCGCAGACAAGATACCACCGTTATGTCCTTCAAAAATATTTATTCTCGTGCCTTTTTCTACATCCCATAAAATTGCAAAACCATCCCAGCCGGCAGTAAGAATATATTTATCATCAGGACTGAATATGGCAGTATTCAAAGCTGATGTATGGATCCTTAAAGTATGTAATACTTTATTTTTATCTATGCTCCACAAAATAGCTTTTTTATCTTTTCCCGAAGTCAAAATTGTTTTTCCGTCGGATGACATGACCATTGATGAAATATCATCACTGTGTTCTTCCAGGGTTCTTATTAGTTTGCCGTTTGTCAGGTCCCAAATATAAATTTTTTCATCTGTCATTGTCAGTACATATTTTCCGTCGGGGCTGAATATTGCTTTTTTCAATAATACAGTCTGGTGCTCTGACAATACATGTATTTCTTTTCCGGTTTTGATATCCCAAACAATAGCTGTCCCATCATGTGCAGCAGTCAAAGCAAGTTTTTCATCCGGACTTAATTCCGCATATATTACTTCACTAATGTGTTTATCAAGGCTATGTATTAGTTTACCACTTAAGAGATCCCAAATCTTTGCAGTTTTGTCGTCACTTGATGTAATGATATATTTATTATTTAAACCAAATTTGGCCGTGTTAATCTTTTTTTCGTGACCAATAAAACTTTGAATTTCTTTGAAGCTGTATGTGTCCCAGATTTGAGCAACGTTGTCATTAGACATACTTAGCATAAAACGTCCGTCAGAACTAAAATTTGAGGCATTAGATTCACTAAAGTGCCCACTCGGTAAAAGCAATTTTAGACTGTCGTCACTATAAATCTGTGCAATTGAATTTACGGAAAAAAATGCCGTCAATAATAAAAGACTTAGTTTTGAATAAAGGTAAAACATAGGAAGTATTTTTTTTATTTATAGTCTCTTTTGGATTGAGTATTTATTTCGTTTTCAATAAGCTTTTGTTTTAGAATTACACAGCTAAAGGATAGCTCTTATTTAGGTAAATTAATGCTGTAATGAATTACTCTGCAATATTATTTTAACCCTTTATTCGTTTGAATAACATTAAAAAAATAAAAAAAAGTTGTGCAATTCCCTTAAAAAATGTAACTTATATTGCCTCTAGACTACTCTTAACATTGACAAGATAGTCTCAAATTTCAAAAAAAATTCGATATTTCCAAATCTGCATTTACAGATATTAAAAACATGAAGTAAGTTAATTAATCTTCTTCTTTTTCCTCTTCTTCCTCTTCCTCTTTTATTTCTTTTATTACAGATTTTTTTGCATCTTTCGCATTTAAGCCATTTTTAATTTTGGCGTAAATGCTATAAAAGTAATCTTCTTCCTTTAATCCAAGAGTTTCGGCAGCATTCGACAATTCGTAGTATAAATCAGCACTTGGATTACTCATAAGACCCTCTGCCTCTGTAAGTAAACTGTAAATCAATTCGGCATTTTGTTTTTCTTCAGCCGTTGAAAATTTCTTTTCATAATTGTCGATATCTTCAATTAGACTGATTGACTCATTAAAAATAAATATTCCTTTATCTTCATTGGTTTTCTTATTGGCAATTGATTTTATATATTCATTTTTTGAATTTAAAAATTTTGACCAGTTTCCAAGCTCATAAAAATAAGCGCCTCTAATCCCACTAAATTCTGTTATATAATTATCAGGCCTTACATATTTTTTTAAAATCTGTTCAACTTTTTTCCAATCAGGTTCAGATTTTTTTTCAAAGGCATTTACCAGTAATTGCTTCATTTCTTCTTGAGCGAGCATAAGCATAGCCCTGTCCATCAAATCATTAGAGATTACATTACTGTAATCATCTTTGTTTTGCAACAAATGATTCAAAGCAGTTTTGTTTCCATTTAATGCATAATCAATGACTGCAACTGCAGAAATTTCATCCTTTTCCCAACTGCCATTTTCGAGATATTTTTTAAGTAATTCTTCACAGTTTTTAGTCATTTCAGATTCCATGCATTCATACAATCTATCTGTATCTGTCAATTTTCCAGCTCCTTTTTTTAGCGCGAACTTACCTTTCTTTAGAAATTCCTCTGCATCTACATATCCAACTCCTTTGTACAGCAATTCACCTTTTTCGGAAACAAATACAATGGTAGGCAGTCCACTTACATCATATTTCCTGGAGATATCACTTTTGTCTTTGTCTACATCGACAGAATAAGCATTATAATTTTCATTAATAAATGCTGATATTTCTTTGTCCTGTAAAACATTTTTCTCAAATTTTTTACAGGAACCGCACCAACTTGCAAAGAAAACTATTAACTGTGGTTTATTGGTTGCAATTTTTCCATTGTAGTTCTGAAAATTAATTTGCGCTTTAGATCCTAATTGAAAAAAGATAAGAATTATAATGATTTTAAAATATAATTTCAACATACTAATTAGTTTTAAAATGATAATAAAAATTTCCCATTTAAGTTGATCAGCTTAAATTAAAAACTAAAATAATTATTTATTTAATTAATTAATTACAATTATTCAGGTATGTAATTGCGGGTTTTAATAAATTTATTTTTCTAAAGGATGATGAGTTATTTATTTGACAATTAAACTCTTTCCTCTCAATTCTCTACAGCCCTCTCCAGCTCTTCCAAAATATCCTGTGCAGCACCGATATTCTTCACCTCTTCGCAATTTAGCATGAGGTGGGATGCAGTCTGTTTCAGCATAAAACGGTGATCGGTTTTATGCTGAATGTACTGAAGCAGTTTTTGAAAATAGGCGGATCCGTAGAAAGGCGAATCGGGATTGGAAATAAAGAAACAACGCAGTTTTTTGCTTTTATAGCTGATGCGCTCAAAGCCCAGTTTTCGGGCAGCCCAACGCAGACGCAGCGCATCGAAGAGATTTTCAACCGCATTGGGCAGGGGACCGAAACGGTCGATGAGTTCTACTTTGAATTTTTCAATTTCTGACTCATTTTCCATGCCGTCGAGTTTCTGATAAAGCCCCAAACGCTCACCAATGCTGGAAACATAGGCATCCGGGATGAGCATTTCATCGTCGGTTTCAATGGTTACTTCATGAACATATTCATGTTTTTCTTCCAGCTCATCTTTGAAAAGGTCGCGATATTCATCCTCTTTGAGTTCCTGAATGGCCTCATTCAGTATTTTCTGATAGGTTTCATAACCCATATTGACAATAAAACCGCTCTGTTCACCACCCAAGAGATTGCCCGCTCCGCGGATGTCCAAATCGCGCATGGCAATATGAATGCCGCTGCCCAATTCCGCAAACTGTTCAATCGTCTGCAGACGCTTGCGCGCATCGTTGGTGAGCGATGACATGGGCGGTGTAAGCAGGAAGCAATAAGCCTTACGGTTGGAACGTCCTACGCGGCCGCGCAGCTGATGCAGGTCGCTGAGCCCGAAGTGATGGGCATTGTTGATAATAATCGTATTGGCATTGGCAATGTCCAAACCGGTTTCGATGATATTGGTACAGACCAAAACCTCGTGTTCGCCCTCGATAAAGTCCAACAATACTTTTTCCAAATCGTCCGACTCCATCTGTCCGTGAGCTACTGCTACATCCAGATTGGGCATCTGCCCGCGAAGCATGGAGGCCATATCTTCCAGACTCTGTACCCGGTTGTGAATGAAAAAGACCTGTCCACCGCGCATCACCTCATTTTCAATTGCTTCTTTGATCAGCTCCATATCGAAGGTTTTAATTTCGGTATGAATAGGCTGACGGTTTGGCGGGGGCGTATTGATTACAGAGAGATCGCGGGCAGCCATGAGCGAGAACTGAAGGGTACGCGGAATGGGCGTTGCGGTAAGTGTGAGTGTGTCCACATTCACCTTCATATTTCGCAGTTTTTCCTTGGCCCCCACCCCGAATTTTTGCTCCTCGTCTATGACGAGCAATCCCAGATCTTTAAATTTGATTTTTTGATTCAGAATGGCATGTGTTCCAATCAGGATATCAACCTTGCCTTCTTCCAGCCTTTTATAAATTTCTGTTTTTTCTTTTGATGTCCTAAAACGGTTGATATAATCGACATTAATACCAAATTCTTTCAGGCGGTTTCTAAATGTTTGTGCATGCTGAAGGGCCAAAATAGTGGTTGGTACTAAAATAGCGACCTGTTTGCCGTCGGCCACTGCCTTGAAAGCAGCGCGAATCGCCACCTCTGTTTTTCCAAATCCAACATCTCCGCAAACCAGACGGTCCATCGGATAGGGTTTCATCATATCGGCCTTTACATCTTCTGTTGCTTTGGCCTGATCGGGCGTATCCTCATAAATAAAGGATGCCTCCAGCTCATTTTGCAGATAGCCGTCCGGCGGGAAAGAATATCCCTCTGTCGCCCGACGTTTGGCATATAGCTGAATCAGGTCGAAGGCCAGTTCCTTGATCTGTTTTTTGGTCTTTCGCTTAATATTGGCCCAAGCATTGCTGCCCAGTTTATGCACGGTAGGCGGATTGCCGTCCTTGCCGATATATTTTGATATTTTATGCAGCGATTGTATGCTCACATATAAAATATCATTGCCTTCAAAGATCAGTTTTACTGCTTCCTGCTGTTTGCCCTGTAGGGTGATTTTGTCCAGGCCTGCGTATTTCCCGACACCGTGGTCGATGTGCGTGACATAGTCACCCGGTTTCAGTTCATTCAGTGTTTTCATTTTCAACACCACATTTTTGTCAAATCCCTGACGGGTTTTGTAGCGGTGAAAACGTTCAAAAATCTGATGATCGGTATAACAGGCAGCATTAACATCCAAATCAACAAAGCCCTGATGCAGCGTTTTTTCAATGGCGACCCATTGTACGTCGGCTTTCAAGTCTTTGAAAATACTGTAAAAGCGTTCAATCTGTTTTGGATTTTCAGCAAAAATATAGTTACTGAGTCCTTTAATGGTATTTTCTTTGAGATCTTTGATCAGCATTTCAAAATTCTTCTGAAAGGGTGGCTGCATGGCCACATGAAAATCAAAAATCTCTGAATTAGCGAAATATTGTGTAAAACCAAATTCAAAAACTGTTCTCTCAGAAAGAGATTCAACCACATTTTTGGGATAAACAAAAGCCTTTTCCCTCATCAGTTCTGCCTCTTCTTCTGCATCCGATATGTTGATATTGCTTTTTGATTGTGCATCAAAATTAGCAGAAGCATCTACACAATCCTGTATCCGATCTAGTAAAAGAGCTACATCATGTATCCATACCAACGTGTCCTCCGGCAATACATCGAAGATGTCTGCCTTCTGTTCCTGTTCAAATTGAGTGTTGACATTGGGTACAATCGTTACAAATGATATTCGCTGCGTAGATAACTGTGAGGTGGGATCGAAGGTACGGATACTCTCTACTTCTTCATCAAAGAGTTCCACCCGATATGGAAATTGATTTCCGTAGGAATAGATGTCAATAATACCTCCACGAACCGAAAATTGTCCGGGTTCATATACAAAGTCTACAAAATCGAAACCGTAGTCAATAAGCACTTCTACCAGGAATTTTACATCCAACCTTTCTCCTACTTTGACTTTAATGGCTGAGGATTCCAAACTTTTTGGCGCAACTACTTTTTCAAAAATCGCTTCGGGATAAGTAATGATAATTGGCAGATGTGTGGCTCTGCCAACCAGTTTACTTACAGTTTCGGTGCGCTGAAGTACATTATTTCTGTTCAATTTATCGAAGCCTTTGGGCCTGCGGTAGGAGTCCGGAAAAAAAAGTGCCTCTCCTTTGAGGAGAATTGTGGAAATGTCATTTTGAAGATAAGCAGCCTCTTCTTTATCGTCCGCGATAATCAAGATAGGACGTTGAGTAAGCTGATAAAGCGTCACAACAATAAAAGCAGTCTGCGATCCTAAAAGTCCACGCAGGCGCAGCCGTTTTTTCCCGTCGAGCTTCAAAATATCGGCCATTTTTTGCAGATGCTCGGCCTTGCTGTATGATTCTAAGAGTTGATTGATATTCATGGCACAAAGATAGTTCAAAAAATTGTATGGAAAAGTAAATGCTCCTGCTTTGGATAATGCTAATTTGTTATTTTTGTTTTCAATTGGTAAGAATTGTGTTCGGATAATTTTCTAGACTGACTGTTTTCGTATTTTTTAACATTTTTGATATGCAACAAGAGCTTAGACAACTGCGAAATTTAATGCTTAAAAACACAGCTCCCATTTACTTCGCCGATTGGTGTCATTATATAGCCTTAGGAATGGAAAAACATATCGGCAATCTTCACTTTCTTTGCGCAACTGACAATTTCAATGGTAATCATCCAAATTTGTATATGCCACCCGGTTTCGAATACGATAATTCTTTGGCATCAGAACAAACTCTCAATGCTTTATTGCGCAACGATAAACTGCGTACTTTTCTAAAGAAAAGAGGCAACGGAAAATTTCTAACCTGGCTTTTTGATGAAGAGACTGAGGAGCTCCTCTCTGAATTAGGGCTGGAGCTTTGTTTGCCAACTCACGCATTGCGAATGCAATGGGACAATAAAGTAAATACCAATCGCTTGGCGGAGAGGGCAGCTGTGCCTTGTGTGCCTTATGTGATTTCGGCGATACATGATTTTGAACATCTATGCAATCTCACTGTCTCAATAGGAAAAGATTTGGTGGTACAAATGCCGCATGGAATGTCAGGAACAAGTACTTTTTTTATCTCGAAAGAAACCGATTTCGACAAGCATCGTGAGGAAATTTGCAATGGGGAGGAAATGAAAATCATGAAACGCATAAACTGCCGAGCTGCTGGGCTTGAGGCCTGTGTAACAAGAAATGGTGTCGTTACAACACCTTTAGTGGTTGAACTTTTCGGACAACCCGAACTTACGGTTTACGAGGGAGCTTGGTGCGGTAATGAATTCCTATCTGAGTCTTTTTCGATGGAAATTCGTGAAATGGCTTCTGAGTATACAGTGAAAATGGGCGAAGCTTTGCGCGATGAAGGCTATAAAGGTTATTTCGAGGCTGATTTTTTAATTGATGAGGATACAGGTACTTTGTATCTTGGAGAATTGAATCTACGTTTTTCCGGCTTTACACCGCTCATCAATAACAGCAATCAGGCGCACAACGATATACCACTTTTTGTTTTACACCTTGCGGAGTGGATGGATATTGATTATAAGTTGGATACAGCGGCATTGAATCGTTATTGGCTTAAGCCAGAAAATATAAAACAACTATCATTCCTGTATGTTAAAAATCCGATAGAAAAACCTGCAGAATATGCTAAAACCGGCGTTTATAGCATCGGAGTTGATGGTATACCGCAGTATAATCGTTTTGCACTCGGACCTGAAGCCTTGATTTCCGATCATGAGCTTTTTTGGTTCAGTTTAGTGTCCTCCAATTCTATAATAGGCAAAGGAGACGAATTGGGAGCTTTGATCTATCGAAAGGCTGTTACTGATGACGGGAAATATTTGAACAAATCAACAAAAAAAATATTGAACGCTTTCTTGCCGGCAGAATAGAAATATCTACAGATTTATTACAATACTCTTTTTTTATATATCTTATGACACATCCGGATACTTTTGTAAAGCTGACTCATAAAGGAGTTGGCCTCTTTGCAGGACGCAATTTCAAACGTGGCGAAATTCTATGGCTGATTGATGATTTTGATGTTAAAATTCCACTATCTCATTATACAACTTTGAGTGTACCGCTTAGAGCAAAACTTGATATTTACACCTATATGGATTTTAATCATCGTGTTATAGTGCCCTGGGATGATGGAAAGTATGTCAATCACAGTTGTGATCCAAATGCCACAGGGTTGTTGCAATTTGATAATCTGACTATGGCAATGCGCGATATTGAAGCAGGGGAAGAGATTGTTGAAAATTACAATTCTTATTTTGCACATTTCGAATCCTTCGACTGCGCCTGCGATACCTTTCACTGCGAAGGTAAAATTTCATCTGAAGAAGCTTATCGTCCTGAGTTAAGGATTGATTTGAATGAAATAAAGGACCTGATTTTATCTATGGATCAATACCTTTTGAAATTCAGAACCAATGAAAATAGCGATTTTCTTAATTTATTGGGTTTGACTGGAATAGTTTGATATTAGGGCTGACATCAATCTCGCTATTTTCTGTTTTGGGAAATTTAGCAGCATCGGAGCAATTTGAAGCTATTTTAGTTTGGAATAGAATTCCTTATGACCGATTTGGGTTAAAGCATTATTCCTTAATACAACGGCAGGAAGAAGCAGTACTTTTTGCATAGCCGGTATAGTACATGTCAAGGGAATTGTAAGAAAGTATGGCATATTTGCCATTCAGATTCGTTTGCTCATCAGTTGTCCACAAAGCGGTATATTCTCCAAATCCACGGTATTCGCCAATTGAAGTTATAAAGTTACCGGCGGGAAACAGGTCGAAACCGACTAGATTTTTGCCATCTTCGACATGTAGCCAGCTGTTTCTTGATTTCAATTTTTTGCCTATGGTGTAATATTCATTTCCTACCGCTGTTGTCATCGCCTGATAATCGGTAATTGTGGGCAGTCTGAAGCCTGCAGGACAAACACCCTGCGCGTCATACCAATCATAGAGTCTGCCAAATACGGTAGAAGGAAAATCGGGATTGGCTCTCGAACCGGGTTCATTGTATCGGATATTTTGAGCAGTCCAAATTACACCGCCAATTTTTGTAAGCAGATATTTTTCTCCATCGCGGATGTCTTCGGCATATTCGGGATTGGCAGTGAAAATGACCGTTTCTCCGTCATATCTTTTCATATCCACCTCCACCTGCTGTGGAATAGCTTCATGTCCGAGATAAAAAATACATTCTGCAAAACCTTCACTGTCTGTCGTGTCATAGGACTCGTACACATTTCCTTCCAAAATTCCGCTTCCGTTTTTGATAAAAAATCGTACCTTTAAACCTTCAATCGGTTCATTCTTATGGTTTAGCGCCTTTATTTTGAATGGTTGCTGCAATACAGAATTGAGCGGTGCAAACTGATTGTCGTTCATTTTTTCAACGATCAGTGGCGTGCGCTTTTTGCAGGAGGCGGCGAATAATGCAAATGCGATGAGTGTCAGGACTAAGTATTGACGCATGTTATGTGTTGGTTTTGGAAGGTCGTTTTAGAAAACAATTGTCCAAAATTACGTACAATTTGTGAGAATTCAAAAAAAATAAACTCAACAATTTTAACTGTATGGAACATACCCAACTTCTACTCAGACTCAGGCTTTTTCGGGAACAGAGCGCTTTTCTCGCTGCTGAATACCTTAAAAGTAAGCAGCAGCTAATGCACAATTTTTTTGTGGATTCCGGTATTAATGCTGTAGTCATCGGCTTATCTGGCGGAATTGATTCTGCGCTTGCAGCAGCACTGATGTGTAATTTTGCCAATTTACCGGAGAGTCCGCTAAAAAAAGTATCGGCCGTCATTGCGCCTATATTTGGCTCCGGCACAAGCGGACAGGCCGAAGCAATAGACCTTGCAGTATTGCAAAGTAAAGCACTTTCAGCAAAATCTGCCGCTTTTGAGTATCAGGTTTGTGACCTCAGCACAACCTATCAGGCAATGCTCGCAGCACATCCTTTTCGCGAAGCCAATGCCTGGGCAGAAGGGCAGATGGCATCTGTGCTTCGCACACCTTTGTTTTACTATCAGGTTGCAATTTTGCAGCAGCAAGGTTTTCGTTCTTTGCTCTGCGGCACTACAAATCGCGACGAGGGCGCCTATATCGGTTTTTTCGGCAAAGCATCAGATGCTATGGTAGATCTGCAGCCTATTGCCGATCTGCACAAAAGTGAGGTTTATAAGCTCGCTGCAGAATTGGAAGTCATTCCCGAAATCATGCAGTCTGTTCCCCGCGGAGATGTTTGGGATAACCGAACTGATGAACAGATGATTGGGGCTCCTTACTGGTTTTTGGAACTTTATCAACAGCTGCTTTGCAGCGCAGAGGAGGCTGACTTTGCCGAAAGTCTGCATGGCGAAGAAAAGGAGTTTTATAAACTTTGTAAGAAAAACATTGAAACCCTGCATCAGGTTAACTTACACAAATATCAGGTGGGCAATCCTGCACATTTTTTGGATGTGTTGGATAGGAAAGTGCCGGGTGGATGGTGATATTATTGCCTCATTTTTTCTAGTAAAAATAAAAAATATTAAATTGATTAACAATGCTTTAACACATTATACTCCATAATATTGTTAAAATTTGTCACTTGCTACGCCATCGTGTATTTATTACTAAAAATTTTGCACTATCAGTTTTTTTAGCCCCATCGGGGCGATATTTTTGTAGCCGCAGGCGAAAAAAATGAGGGAAAGAACCCCATCAGGGTGACATTTTTTTACGTTTTGTTTATATTTATTATTTTTTCAAAAACGCTAAAAACAATAGAGTAGTTACGAAAATAATGTATATTTGCATTTATAGCCTTTTCGGCTAAAGAAAAAGTTCTAACATCAAAAAAATATTTTATATAATTAGCGTTTGCTAACGAACCTGT
>JBIKQC010000538.1:0-3156 GCA_044349855.1 Saprospira sp. | reverse complement strand
TCATAATATACTTTTATAGTGTATTCAATTCGTCAGACGGCGACTGACTTATTTTTATATTTAGATTATCAGATATCAGATTATCAGATTATCAAGCGGAGGCTGAAGCCCCCGTCTCAAGAGGTATTAGCTACGGAAGACTAAAGTCTTTCCTTCGCTGCGTTTTTTTTTCAAAATTGTAGCGCTCTCTCGTCTTTAGGACGAGATCGGTTCTTTCATGCTTAATTTTATTTCAACATTTCTTTCATTGGTTTCTACCTCAATGCTTCTATTTCTTTTTGAATAAAGGATTCCAATACTTCTTTCTTTGGCAACTCCAATAAGTATTTCGATACGAACAATTGATTGTCCATTCCTGCGGTTGCGTATTCCACCAGGGCATTGTTTTTTTGTGTTACCATTAATATGCCTACGGTAGGGTTGTCGTCGGCTTGCATAACTTCTGATTTGTAATAATTTACATAGGTATTTAATTGACCAATATTGTGATGATTAAAGTCCTCTACTTTCAGTTCAACCAATACGTGGCATTTGAGTATGCGGTGGTAAAAAACGAGGTCAATAAAAAAATATTCATCGCCAATCAGAATTTTCTTTTGGCGCGCCTCGAAACAGAACCCATGTCCCATTTCCATCATAAACTCCTGCAAATGGTCAAGTAATGCCGTTTCTAAATCACTTTCTTCTACTGCATCTTTGGATTTTAATCCCAAAAACTCAAAAGCATAAACAGATTTGATAATATCCGCTGTTTTTGATGATTCACTTTTGGAATGTGTTATTTCACTCAAAAGTTCAGGTTTTTTACTCATTCCGCTGCGTTCAAAATAAAGACTGTTGATTTGGCGTTTGAGTTCGCGGACACTCCAAGTTCCTTTTATGCACTCTATTTCGTAAAAAGTTCGTTTAAGCAGATGCTGAATTGGGAGCAATTGTTCTATATGCGTGTAGGATAGCTGGCTCACAATTTTATCCGCAGGTACAAAAATACCTGAGTCTACAGATTCGGTGGTCAGCGACTGCCGAATTGCTAAGTCTTCACTTTCAGAACTTGAACCCAATTCGGTGGTCAGCGACCCCCAAATTGGAAATGCAGACAAATTACTGGAAATGTAAGATTGCAAATGCGGATACAACTTGTAAAAGAGTCTGAAATTTCTAAAGGAACGTTCATCGAATCCTTTAATACTTTTACATCGTTCAGCTAATTTTTTAAGCAGATTGGATCCATAAGCGGCTCTTTCTTCACCGTTTTGCTCAAATTCAACAATATAATATCCTACCAGCCAGTTGCGGACAGTCAAAGAAATATTCACTGCCTTTACCGCCTGTTGCTGAAAATGCTGATGCGTTTGCTCAATAGTAGCTACTAAATTATCGAATTTCATTTCAACATTTCTTTCAGTTGTTTCAATAATCCGGCCCTTTCCCCATCCAGCGCCTCAATTTCCGCAATAATATCAGCAGGTTTGGCATATGTTTTTTCCTCATAAACCACCTCTTTGTAGCGGTTGATGCTCAGATCATATTTATTGTCACGGATTTCGGAGACCGGCACCAAAAAGCTTTTGTCCGTTCTTTTGCGCGTTTTTTCCGCATCCTGATTTTTGAAACGGGCGATGATATCGGAAATATCATTGGCCTCAGTTGGATTGCGCTTATCGTCCAGACTGAAGCCATCGGCCTGCATATCGTAAAACCAGACATTGTCGGTGCCGCCGCTCTCGGTTTTGGTAAAGAAGAGCACGGCCGTACTCACTCCGGCATAGGGCTTGAACACTCCGGAGGGCATGGAAATCACAGCTTGCAGCCTTTGATTGTCTATCAGTTCCTTGCGGATCTGCAGGTGTGCCTTGCTGCTGCCGAAAAGGACACCATCGGGCACGATAACCGCTGCCCTGCCGCCCATTTTCAGTCCGCGCAGGATGAGGGCCAGGAAGAGCAGTTCGGTCTTTTTGCTATTGACCACGCCAAGTATGCTGCCATCAACGGCTTCATTGTCCAGACTGCCCTTGAAAGGCGGATTTGCCAGAATAAGGCTTGCTTTTAGATTGAAACCACTGTTGGCCTCGCTCAGTGCATCCACATCATGCAGTTGCGGATCTTCGATGCCGTGGAGCATCAGGTTCATAGCACCAATGCGTATCATCGTCGGGTCAAATTCCATCCCCACAAACATTTTGTGCAGAAAATGCTCACGCAGATTTCCTGCAAGCAGTTCGTCGGCATATATTTTACGGACATATTCACCGGCACCGACCAGAAAACCGCAGGTGCCTGCACTCGGGTCGCAAATGACATCTTCGGAAGTCGGTTCTGTCATTTCCACCATCATTGCAATGATATGCCGCGGGGTGCGGAACTGACCGTTCTGTCCGGCACTCGCAATCTTGCTCAGCAGATATTCGTAGAGGTCGCCTTTGGTGTCGCGGTCACTCATATCGATATTGGAAAGCATTTCCACTACCTGTGCGAGCAGTCGCGGCGTAGGAATCATAAAGGTGGCGCCTTTCATGAATTTGGCATAGCGGGTATCAATGCCGCCCATATTTTTCAGAAAATCAAAAACGCCGTCCGCCTGTGTGAAAAGGCGGTAAATGATTTCCGGGTCCAGATTTTTAAAAACCGACCAGCGCAGTTTTTTCTGTTCTTCCGTATAGATGGGATTTTCAACGGGCTTGCGCAGCAAAGTTGCTCTCTGCTCCTTGAGCAGCTGCTCCTCATCGAGCCTGCGCAGAAAGAGCAGATAGGTCATCTGTTCAATTACGGTCAGCGGATTGGAAAGTCCGCCTGTCCAAAAGGCTTCCCATACGCGGTCTATCTGTGATTTAAGTTCTCCTGTGATCATTGTTTATAATGCGTTTTTGATTTTATCGGCTAAGGTTTTCAATTTTTTACTGCCCGGATTTTTTTCAATCAGTTAATCCGGCATATTTTCGATATTTAGTTTGTATAGGTAAGCAAATCCTTTGTTTGGCAAGCTATAAAGTTCAGATGATAATGAGCTTTGATTGTGCATTTGCCTGAACAAAAAATAAAAACTCCAAACAAAATATGCAATAATTTAGATATAATCAGAATATTGTTACTATATCCGACAAAAAAAGCCGACATAAACATTTCTGTTTAAGTCGGCTTTGCAGATAAAATCGGCCT
>JBIKQC010000097.1:0-11115 GCA_044349855.1 Saprospira sp. | reverse complement strand
GACCCGTATCACAGATATTTCTAAGGTCTATGCGTATTTTGGTATCAATGAAAAAGAACAGCTGGATATGATGGCCAAACTGCCGGGCAGAACCTTTCAGGAAAAAATCAATCAGTTGCCTGCTGTCACACTGATGTTATCAAATGGCAGTCTTTATGAAGCAAAGGGCAAAATTGAAACTTTTTCTGGACAGGTAAATTCAAAAACCGGATCTTTCAATGTCCGTGCTGTTTTTCCTAATGACGGCAGATTGCTGCGTGCAGGAAACAGCGGAAAAATCCGCATTCCGCTTGAGGTAAAAGATGTTATTATCATCCCTCAAAAAGCAACTGCCGAGTTGCAGAACAAACGTATGGCATATATTGTGGACGATTCCAGCAAAATTCAGGCGCTGCCAATTCAGGTCAGAGAAATACCGGGCGGAAAATATTTTGTTGTCGATGAAGGATTGAATATCGCTCAAAAGCTACTGATAGAAGGCGTTGGCGTCATCCTGCCGGGTACGGCCATTAAACCTCTGCTTGTACCTGCAGACAGTGTGTTGAATTTGGGTGCTAAGTAGAGGGTAGTTGGTAGAGGGTACTTGGTAGAGGGTACTTGGTAGAGGGATTGGGCGGTGAAAATCCGATGCTGAAGCATCGGTCTCCAATGGTACCAATTTTTAGAGGTTAAAACCATCTGAAAAATTGACTATTGAGCCTCCCCTCTTTTTGAAGAGAGGAAACCCGTAGGGAGGGCTGAGTTATTCCGATGCGGAAGCATCGGTCTCCAATGGTACCTATTTTTAGAGGTTATAACCATTTAAAAAATTGACTATTGAGCCTCCCCTCTTTTTCAAGAGAGGAAACCCGTAGGGAGGGCTGAGTTATTCCGATGCTGAAGCATCGGTCTCCAATGGCAACTATTTTTAGAAGTTAAAACCATCTTAAAATTTGAAAAACATAAAAGATTTGAAAATTTGAAATTTAGCCAATTTTCAAATTTTCATCCCGATTGTCGGGACAAATCTTCAAATTAACAAAATATTATGTTCAATAAATTCATAGAAAGACCTGTCTTATCTTCCGTTATTTCCATTCTGATCGTCATTTTGGGGGCAATCGGCATATACACACTGCCGGTTTCCCAGTATCCCGAAATTGCACCGCCGACAGTATCGGTTACGGCATCCTATCAGGGTGCAAGTGCAGAAG
The DNA here is from genome assembly GCA_044349855.1 of Saprospira sp. GTDB lineage: Bacteria > Bacteroidota > Bacteroidia > Chitinophagales > Saprospiraceae > Saprospira. The sequence continues at coordinate 9,922 of JBIKQC010000097.1, read as the reverse complement.
TGGTTATGAGCTCGGTCGTCATTCCGCTTGAAGAGCAGATAAACGGTGTGGAGGGCATGACCTACATGACTTCAACAGCAAATAATGACGGAACGGCAAACATTTCCATCTATTTTAAATTGGGTACAAATCCCGATTTGGCGGCCGTAAATGTCCAAAACAGGGTTTCAAGAGCGACCAATCTGCTTCCTTTGGAAGTGACAAGAGCCGGCGTCAGCACTTCCAAAAGACAGAGCAGCAATATTATGATCTTTACGCTTTACAGTGAAGATCCTGCTTACGATCAGGTTTTTTTGCAAAACTATTTGAATATCAATATCATTCCGCGTATCAAAAGGGTACCCGGAGTTGGCGATGCCACAGTTTTCGGCACCAGGGATTATGCCATGCGCATTTGGCTGAAGCCCGATGTAATGGCTTCTTACAGCCTTGTTCCTTCTGATATTTCTGCAGTTTTGGCAGAACAGAACATCGAAGCAGCGCCCGGTCAATTGGGTGAAAACGGCGATCAATCATTTCAATATACCTTAAAATACAAGGGCAGATTACAGTCTGAACAGGAATTTTCTGAGATTGTCATACGATCCACTGCCGACGGACAGATCCTAAAACTGGGTGATGTAGCCAGAATTGAATTGGGGGCTCAAACCTATAGCGGTAAATCTTTTACAAACGGATTACCATCAGTTGGGGTAGCAATTAACCAAACGGCCGGTTCCAATGCTCAGGAAGTTATAAAAGGTGCACTGAAAGTATTGAAGGAATCGGAAAAATCCTTTCCAAAAGGCATTCGTTTTACCACTTTGACCAATGCAAATGATTTCCTCGAGGCCTCAATTTCAAAGGTTTTGACTACCCTGCTCGAGGCTTTTATCCTGGTTTTCCTGGTAGTTTTTCTCTTCCTTCAGGACTGGAGATCTACCCTGATTCCGGCAATTTCTGTTCCTGTGGCCATTATCGGCACCTTTTTCTTTTTGGGAATTTTTGGATTCACTATCAACCTTTTGACCCTCTTCGCCCTGGTTTTAGCGGTGGGAATTGTTGTGGATGATGCCATCGTTGTTGTTGAAGCGGTTCATGCCAAGATGGAAGCCGGAGAAAAAGATCCAAAAAAGGCATCAATCAGTGCTATGAGCGAGATTTCAGGTGCAATTATCAGTATTACGCTGGTAATGGCTGCAGTATTCGTCCCGGTCAGTTTTATCAGCGGTTCTGCAGGCGTTTTTTATACACAATTCGGAATTACTTTGGCAGTAGCCATCCTGCTTTCAGCTGTTAATGCCCTGACGCTGAGTCCTGCGCTTTGTGCAATCTTCCTGAGAAGTCATGAAGAAAGCGGTAAAAAGAAAAACATTATTAAACGATTTTATGGCGCTTTTAATACAGCTTTTAGTGCAACAACCTCAAAATACCAAAGCGCTGTCAAATTTTTAATCAGATTCAAATGGCTTGCTTTCATAAGTATAGTATTTTTCTCCTGGCTTTTTGTCAACCTGATGACCTCAACGCCCAAAGCATTCGTACCAAATGAAGACGTAGGCTCAATAACCTGCGACATCTCGCTTCCGCCGGGCAGCTCCGTAGAAAGAACCGCATTGGTGGTAGATCAGGTGGCGGAGATTGCGGCTACCTTTCCGGAAGTCAAAACCATTCTTAGAATTTCGGGCAGAAGTATCATCAGCGGTACCGGCAATAATTTAGGTATGGTCATTATCCGATTGAAAGGCTGGTCAGAACGCAAAAAACCGGAACAGGAAGTAAAAGCAATTATCGGACAGCTCTTCAAAAAAACAGCCGGTTTAAAAGATGCCAAAATCGTCTTTTTTGCTCCACCGACTATTCAGGGCTTCGGTTTCAGCGGTGGTTTTGAATTTCAGTTGCAGGACCGATTGGGCAAAACGATAGGCGAACTCAGCATTGTAAAAGATCAGTTTCTGGCCGCATTGAGTCAAAGACCGGAGATTAAATTTGCCAACACGGCATTTAATCCCAATTATCCGCAATTCCGCATCGATATTGATGTGGCAACAGTGAAAAGAGCAGGCTTAACAGTCAACGATATTTTAGGAACGCTGCAGGGTTATTATGGCGGTGTTTATGCTTCCAATTTTAATAAATTCGGAAAACAGTACCGCGTGATGTATCAGTCAGAACCTGAATTCAGGGCTGACGAGAAAAGTCTGAGTCTGATAAAAGTAAGAACCCAATCGGGCGAAATGGCACCGATTACCCAATTTATAAAATTGGAAAAAACATTCGGACCGCAGACTATCAGCCGTTTTAACCTTTTCACCTCCGTCAGTATCAACGGTATGCCTGCAGAAGGCTTCAGTTCGGGCGATGCCATCAAGGCCATTGAAGAAGTGGCGGCACAAACGCTGCCCCTCGGTTATGGTTATGAATTTTCAGGAATGACCCGCGAGGAATTGAATGCAGGCAGTCAGACATTTTTCATTTTTATACTCTGCATAGTCTTTGTATTTTTCCTGCTTGCCGCACAATATGAGAGCTATTTTCTTCCCTTTGCGGTACTCCTCTCCCTGCCTTTCGGTCTGGCCGGAACCTTCATTTTTGCAAAATTGTTCAGCGTCAGTAACAGTATTTATCTTCAGATAACGCTGATTATGCTTATTGGACTTTTGGCTAAAAATGCCATTCTTATTGTTGAATATGCACTTGAACGGAGGAGACAGGGCATGGGCATTAAAGAGGCAGCTATAGCAGGAGCCGGAGCCCGTTTTCGACCCATTTTGATGACTTCATTTGCCTTTATTCTTGGACTTTTGCCCCTTATGTTTGCCTCCGGAGCAGGTGCTATCGGCAATGCAGCTATCGGAACGGGTGCTGTTGGCGGGATGCTGATAGGTACTGTCTTAGGTATTTTTATCATCCCTGTACTCTTTGTTGTTTTCCAATCATTACATGAAAGACTGTCCGGGAAAGCGGTAAATTCAAAGGAATTGGAAGAGAATTCCACAAATCAGGAATAAAAAAATCGAAAAATAAAAAAATATGAATTATAAAGCAGTATATCAATATATAGCATTTACGGCAATCACAGTCTCCCTTTCAGGTTGCGGGTTGGTATTGAAAAAATATGAGCAGCCAAAATTATCGAAGGCTCTGCAGGAGAATTTATATCGCAGCTCAAATGACAGTACAGCTCAGGACAGCAGCACCATGGCCGATCTGAAATGGCGGGATGTTTTCAGCGATGAGAAGCTGCAGGTCCTTATTGAAGAGGGTTTGAAAAATAATTATGATCTAAAAAATGCCCTTATAAATATTGCACAGGCTGAAGCAGGATTCAGACAGAGCAAAATGGATTTTTTCCCGAATGTCAATTTTACGCCACAGATTACACACAACAAAACATCGAGAGAGGCGCTGAACTTACCGCCTACGATTAATATCAATCTGAGAACAACGACCGTGCAATTGGGCTTTTCCGCCAATTGGGAATTGGATGTCTGGGGAAAGCTTGCAAGTGCAAAAAAGGCTGCTTTTGCTAATTATCTGCAGTTGGGCGCCACTCAACGTGCTATTCAGACTGCACTTATAGCCAATATTGCCAATAACTATTTTATGCTGATGGCCTTGGATAAACAGTTAAAAATTGCAGAACAGACTGTCGAAATTCGAAAAAAAACCATAAAAACCCTGAAAACAATGGCCGATGCAGGCAGAGTGACGGGAGCTGATGTGGTGCAGAGCGAAGCCAATCTGCATGCCGCTCAGGTGCTGATTCCGGATTTAAAACTCAACATCCGCAGGGTGGAGAATCAGCTTTGTATGCTCTTGTCCAAAAGTCCGCAGGCGATTGAGCGCAGCAGTTTGGAATTGCAACAGTTCAATATCGATTTGAACAGCGGCATTCCCCTGCTCCTCCTCAAAAACCGACCCGATGTGGAAGCGGCAGAATTGGCATTCCGTCAGGCTTTTGAAATGACAAATGTTGCCAAAACACAGTTCTACCCTACTTTTACGATTTCGGCTGCCAATTTGGGTATCTCGGCGCTGAGCACCAAAAATCTCTTTGGCGCCTCCCTGTTTTACAATATTGTAGGCGGTTTTGCACAACCGATTTTCAATCGGGCAGTGATCAAAACCAATTATAAGGTCTCCAAACTGAAACAGGAACAGGCACTGAACAACTTTGAAAAGACCGTATTATCCGCAGGGATCGAGGTTTCCAACGCGCTTTATGCTTACGAAACTGTTTCAGAAAAACAGCTGAGCCGCAGCCTTCAGGTGGCCGCATTGGAAAAAGCGGTAAGTTTAAATATGAAATTGCTGGAATTTTCGGAACGCACTACCTATACAGATGTGCTGAATGCGGAACAGAATCTGCTCAGTTCACAACTCTCAGAGGTGATGGATCAGTTGCAGAAACATGGGGCTGTGATAGAGCTTTATAGGGCCTTGGGTGGCGGTTGGAGGTAGGTAGTGGATTACTGATAAATTGAAAAGTCGAGGTAAATTCTCGACTTTCTTAAAATAGTTTTTCCACCTAATTGATAAATTAATCAGTGTAGTTTTTAATTATAAAATCTATTATGCTACTTTTTCCTTTTCTCTCAAAATGAAGCCAGCCTTCCCTTTTAATAAGATTTTATAGGGCTTTTCACGATATAACCTATTCTTGGGTACATTTATAAAAACAGTTAAAATTGCTTTCTTAGCACTAATGTAAGTTTTTAGAATCTTAACTCTGGCAATTCCTTTCCTATGATCGTAAGTATTTTTGTAAGCCCATTTAAAGGTCAAAATTTCTTTATTTGCATTACACTTCTTTTTCAGGTTCAATACTGGACCATAGGATTCGGAATCTTTCAGACTTCTTGAGTTACTGAAGTGTACTTCATTATTTTTTTCATAAAAAACTACCAAAGACCCCATTTCATTCAATTCAGCTTCGCTGTATATCATTTTGAAACCTTTTCCTGAGTTAATTTCAAAATCTGTAAGGATATATTTAACATTGAGATCCTGAGCATCAACCTTAAACCACACAATAATGGCTGCCAGAAATATGATTGTTTTTAATAATATTCTCTGATTCATAATATCAATTTAAATATTTAAAATTATTGTAATCATATACTTAGTTGTTCTTACATTGTTATTTAGTGCTCTTTTTTTGTATTTGATTCAGTTATATGTTTTAATTATTATCGAAATAGACTTTCTCATTAAAATCATTTAAAAGCTGATAGAAATTTTATATCCTAAAAAATGAATTTAAAAAAAGGGCGGCAGAGCCGCCCCCTAACATGGATGTAATACAAAAGTATTGATGCGCGTTAAATTCCTTCCCAAAAACTGGTCACAATAACAATTTTATCATCTTTTTCAATCCGATAGACTACCCCTGAGTTATAATCCTTCCATCTCATATTTCCCAGAGATACATATTCTTTATATTCTTTATTATAGTATTTTACCCAAGCATTAATCTCTTCAATCGGTTCCATTATTTTTTTCTGATAACAATAACCTTTGTCGTTAAAATAAAATACCTCAACGTAAATGTACTTTTCTCCCGAAGCATTTTTTGTCTCAAGTTCATAGTAGATATATTCTACATTATCCTCAGTAGTCTTTCCTGTTTTGTAATTCCATCCCTTTTTTCCGGCGATATCACTTTTCGTTAGTCCAAATTGTGCTTGTAAAGGTGTCGAAAGAACAAACATTGTAAGCAACAATACATTAATAAGTCTGAAATAGATTTTAGTTACCATAATTTTAAAATTTATTTTTTTTAATATGTACTTTCTGTATACTCCCAGCGCTGATAGAGGCTGTTATATTTATGATGTCCCACTTTATTGCCTCTGGAATCAAAAACATCATAACGCTGATATAGCTCATTCCATTTCTTTGATCCTGTCTGGTCTCCGCTGGAATTATATTTGTCAGTTCTATTGTATAAAGAATTTTCTTGTTCATAACCTTTCAGATTCCCTCTGGAATCATACTCTTCTGTTCTATTATAAAGATTATTCTGTTGTTCATACTTTAACATATTTCCTCTGGCATCAAAATACTCGACTCTATTATATAAAGTATTTTCTTTTGCATAACCAATCAAATTTCCCCTAGAATCAAAAAAATCTGTTCTCTGATAAAGACTGTTATACTTTTGGGTTGTTTGTGCTTGTGTGGCAATAGTTGTCAATGTCATCACAATCATTATGACTAATTTATTCATTGTACTTTTTATTTAAAAAACAATATGCTTACTCTATATGGTTTTCAGCAATCCCGGTTTCTTGAAAAAATATATTATAATTTCGATTTCAATATAATTTGATATTTACATACTCTAATTTATTAAACAACATTTCAGTTATTCCTTATGCCAATATGCCAAAACCAGGCCCAAATATAATGCCCTGAAATTCAGCAATAACCAAATTACCAATATGTCAATTTTTGACAAATACTATCCATTTTTGACAAATGACATAAAAAGTCAGTCTGCGGAGCGGCAGAAATAGTCTAATTTTTTAAAATGTTGAGTTCTGGAAATGTTGAGCCTATAAAATAATCTTGACTTTGTCAGGTTTTCTGCAAAATTAGCATATCCTTGTTTATGAACCATTTAAATAAATAAACGGGCCAGCATCGTTGAGTTCTAAGAATGAAATAATAGAATTCATCTTATTTTAAAATCGCTGCGCGGAGCTCATTTCGTTCGGTTCCTCAAATCACAAACTTCGGCTCTTCCCTGCTGCAATGTCTCGACCACATACTCAGCGTATTGGCACCGATGTCTTTCATGACAAAAAGATCACCTTCTTCGAGTTTTGGCAGCTCGAGATCAAAATAGAGATAATCGCCTGCGAAGCAGAGCGGTCCGGCGATATTGTACTTTGCAAAGTTTGGTTCCGCAGTTTTACCAAAAACAAAACAGGGATAATTTATGGGAAGACTGGAGTACACCTTTCTGAGAAAAAGATCGGCTCCAAAATGTATGAAAGCGGAATGAGGAATATCCTTCAGATCCGATTCCAAAACATATTCTATGCGAGATACAGCAAAGCTGTTGTGCTTGTGCACAAAGGCACCGTACTCGGTTATTACTTCGTATTTATTAAATAATTCTGTTTCTTTTTTTAGTGTATCAACAAATTGAGCTACACTAAAATCCCCATTTTCGGCTTCAAAATGAATTCCGCCACCGATATCTATCCAATTTACACGACTGTCTGAGCCTGTTTCAGCTCTTTTATTGTTAATTTTTTCGGCCAGTTTCAGTATCATTTTTACGGCTTCAACATTTCCGGAAAAATCGCGGATTCCTGAACCAATGTGCATGTGCAGGCCTGTGACCTGTGGATATTTCATTGCACAATCAATAATTTCAGCTTCCTTATTGATGGCGATGCCAAATTTGGAATTTTTTCGCACCACATCAAAAAACTCCGGCGCATCGGTTTGTACCAACGGATTGATGCGAATGCCCAATTTGCCGCTGAAATCAGTCGGAATTCGCTCCAATTCCTGCAATGAATTCACATTTAGATAAAGCCCTTTTACCTGTTCATGACAATACTGTATTTCTTCACGGGTTTTAACGGGCGAATCAAAGACAATTTTATGGGACGGACAACCTGCGGCAACTGCCATTTTCACCTCTTCGAGAGAAGCAGCTTCCAAACCGAAACCAAAATCAACTATGGCTTTCAGCACTTCATGATGAGACTGTGCCTTTATTGCTACTGCATGCAGTACGTCTGCCGGAAAACAGCGTTGCAGGATAGAAAGCCTATCCTGCAACATTTCTTTGACATAAAAGATAGCCGATTTTTCTGATTTTTCAATCAGTCCGGCAGCTATTGCCTTCTTATAAATCTGTTCTATTTCAGAATTAGGGAGCCTTTTCAAAACCTGCTGATTTTGTGTTTTATGATTTGAATCAGGTCCAAATCATCTTTAAATTGCATTTCATTATTTTCGTGGAATTTACGAATATTCATAGAGCCGATTGCCAAACGCAAAAAGGATTTATCACCGTAAACGACAGGCTGCCCCATAAATACTTTTTCAAAATCATATCTGTCGCCGAAGTTGTCAGAAACTATGGATTTGAACAGTCCGATCAAATCTTCGTTATTAAAATAACGCCCGTCTTTTTTTATTCGGAAAGAAATAATAGTCTTATTGGTCCGAAACTGATCGGGCATCAGTTCAAATTCTTGGTTTTCTTCCAGATTTTTCCTGATCAGGTCACTCCAACGGTCAATTACCTCATTCACTTCATCTTCAGGTATTTCCTGAAATTTTGTGCGCTCATGCAGGAAACAGGCCCAACGTAAATGCAGACCGATGTTCTGACGATAAGGCAAACCAGTTTTATGACGCATTGACTCAGGAAAATCGTAAGCCGACATGAGGTCTTTGAACATGGGAACGACATCAAAATTGCCTGTTTCCAGTTTCTTCATCATATCTTTGTGTACGAGAAGTGCGCCACAGAAAGGCGGAGCCTGATAGAATTTGGAACCTGTGATCATTACACAGCCATTCTTATCCAAAATGCTGTGGATGGTAGAAAGGTCATGTCTGAATTGACAGAGATCTACATTCCAAATGATGTCTTTTCTGTCGAAATGATTCATCATTTCCAGATTATCCTGTATGCCTGATTTTGAACCGTAAACCAAACTTCCGATGATGGAATAATTGGGGTGTCGTTCTATCTGTTCGGCAATATAAGCTTCATGATTGATGATATTGCCGTCCACATCGCGGGCATCGAGATGCAATACCTTGATATTGAAGCAGGGACAAACCTTCTGACCTCTTGGCACTGCCTCTTCAAACTGATTGAAATTGGCATAATACTCACCGCGAACGGCAAAAAGCGTACCTGATCCCAATTCCTCAGGACAGGACAAAATGTTTAGAATTGGTTTATCAGGATAGAGAATAGTAGAAAAAATAACCGGAAAATAGACAAGATCGGTACCTGATGGTCCATAAAAAATCTCGAATTTATCTTCACCGGGATAATTGAGCAACTTTTTCAACTCTGCGGTCTGTTCGCTGAGCAATTTCTCGTAATTTTCCTTTTCTTCAAGATTTCGGGAAAGCAGTTCATACATCGCTGCTTCATTTTCTTCATTGAATGAACCGCAGGTACATGAACCGCGATTGATTCGGCCTTTGTATGCGAGAGGATTGATACCGTAACGCGTGGCGCCTTTTTCATCAAGGTATATGCGCTCATCGCAGCCGGTGCGCATATATTGCTCGAGTTTGTTTTTCAGATTTTTATCAGTTTGATGCTGCATTGCAACTTCAGTTATTTAAAAGAGAAATAGTCTTGTTTCTAATGTTACTTGCTGCAAAGTTAACAAAACAAATCAGCTCTGATGTCAAAAACCTTCAAAATTTAATCAAGTATGCGATTGAAAATCAATATTAAATAAACATTCTATCAATTATTCATCAGAGCTCTATTGTATCTGGGTAAAATAAAATGTATAAACATCAGTAATACATAATTTTAGTAAACCCTTTTGATAATAGATGAGCTTTTAATTTTTTATCTCCAGTCCAAAACCAAGTATCAAATTCTAATGACATTGCAACAAAAAGTGTATCTTTTACATCAACGTCTTTACAAAGTTCATAAGCAATTTGTTTGTTTTCTAAAGATAGCACGTCTGGTCTAACAAATTGAATATTATCTGTAATAATTTGCAGAAAATCATGTAATTAAATATCTGTTAATTTACTATATTTAACTATTTTATCTTTGTACTTAAACAGTTCAACAAATAAATAATTAGGAGCAAAGAACTACCACTCTTGCTCCAATAATATATCCCTTAGCAAAGATTTTGATGCTAAGAGAGCTGAAAAAACGATATTGGTATCAACAACCCACATTCATTTTTTCACTTCATTAAAA
>JBIKQC010000096.1:0-11147 GCA_044349855.1 Saprospira sp. | reverse complement strand
CATTTTCTTCTTCCGACAATCCAATATATCTGTCAAGCAGATTTCCGGTGGCAATTCTCATTTCTGAGAACCTATGCATAACCTCCTGCACAAAAGTTTTGTCAATCATATTTTGAATATCATTCAGACCTTTAATCTTATCCGACTCACGGAATTTGAAGGCCTGTTCGTAAAGACCGTCTTCAAATTTTACCATAAAGCGCAATCCCATGTGAAAAACTGTAATTTTACAGGCTTCATTTTCGATGTAACCGACTATTCTCATTTATTTATTTGATATTTAATTAGTTTTCAGATACGCTAAGTTAATCAACTTTTTAACTTTGCAGAAATAAAATGCAGTATCAGTCGAAATTTAAGATGAACATAATTGAATTATACAAAAAGAGCTACTCCGGAGTGGCGAAAGAGATATGGCTTTTGGCCATTATTTCATTTATCAACCGGGCAGGTTCTATGGTACTGCCCTTTCTTACAATTTATCTCAGTACGATAAAAGGCTACAGTTTATCCCTTACCGGGATTATCATGATGGGCTATGGTATCGGCTCCTTCTTTGGCAATTGGTTGGGAGGCATTTTAAATGACCGCATTGGACCGTTCAGATTGCAGTTTTTTAGTCTTTTGAGCAGTGGATTGGCCTACTATGCTCTGCTTTTTCTAGATACTCCCATCAGTATTGCAATTGGACTTTTTGCCTGCACATTGCTGGCAGACTCTTTTCGACCCGCCAATATGGCTTCGGTTGCAATACTCGCCGGACAGGAAGGCAGGGTGAAAGCAGTGGGTGTAAGTCGCCTTGCTTTTAATCTCGGTTTTACAGCAGGACCTGCATTAGGAGGATTCATCGCTGCAAACTTCGGTTATAACTGGATTTTTATCATTGACGGAAGTACCTGCATCCTGGCCGCTCTGGTATTTTTTTATTTTTTCTACCCACATATTGTTGCTGAAGGCAGCAAAGTTGCGGAAGAAACAGCAGAAGGCGAGGAGAAACCGCACCTGAGGCAGGTGCTGAAAGACAGACCCTTTATGCTTTTTATGCTGCTGCTCTTTGTTTATGGTGTTATTTTTATGCAGTATTTCAATGCAGTACCCGTTTATCTGAAAAACAAAATGCTTTTGTCCGAGGACTATATTGGCCTTATGATGGCTTTGAACGGTTTTTTGATAGTATTGATAGAAATGCCTATTATACAAATAATTGAACGCAAAGGTCTGCTTCGTATGATGGCATTTGGTACCGCATTGGTAGGCTTAGCCTATTTGCTTTATTTGCCCGGACAAAGTATATTTTTGGCATGGTGTGCAACCTTACTCTTTACGGTAGGAGAGGTGTTCAGTCTGCCCTTTGCCACTACTGTGGTACTTAACCGCAGTACCGATAAACTGAGAGGGCGTTATACGGCACTTTATGGCATGACTTTCAGTCTCGCACATATTGTCGCACCGGCATTCGGAATGTTGGTTGCCGATACATTTGGCTTTACAGTACTTTGGGCGCTGCTGGGAATCGGTATGTTTTTGACTGCTTTTGGTTATCTGAAACTGAAAGGAGATTTTGAAAGAAAAGAAAATTAACGAAATTTAATAAATTACAAAACCTTGTTAAATAATCAAAAAGGTCAGCCCTACGGGTTTTTTTTTTTCATCTTATTCAATTATAGCTAAGAACATTTTGACTCCTACGGAGCCATTTTGCGCCACAAAGGAGCGACCTGTTCTCAGTATTAAGATGTAAACAAAATTTTTAAGCCCCGTAGGGGTGACCTGTTAAAACTGCGCATTGTTTGTATAAATACCATATTGCCAGATTATTATGGCAAACATCTCTAAGCCGTTGATGTAAAAAAAAGACCTTTTTTAACACTTGATTCGCATAAATTACAAAACCCCGCAGTTACTAACGGCGGGGTTCTAAATTTGTAGAGGGTTAATAGCTTTTATTATCTCAGACCCATATCGCCTTTTGCGGCTTTTTGAAGTTGTGGGGCATCTGTTTTTTTAACGGCAGTATCAACAATGTTACCGGCATCGCTAATCATGTATTCTTTGCTTGAGGTATAAACATATTTGAGGTCTGCTTTTTCTTCATCTCCGTTCAGGCCTTCAATTTTATATTTATCGACGTTGATGACCAGATCTTTAGAAATTTTGCAATCCTCAATTGAAGAATAACCGCCGGAAGCAACAGTCATTTTGCTCAGCATTTTGCCATTTTTATCGAAAGTAGCAACATAATAGGTTTTGCTGCCTCGGAAAGATGGAATGCGGGAGAAAATAACAGCATCGAAATGCTTGGTCGAAGCCAGCATTACCTCTGCCTCATAGTCATCCGGACCCATGCGGCTCATCATTCCGCGACTGATATCGGGAAGGATGTCTGCATATTCAGAACTCAGATATTTTTTACTGTCTCCGCGATTGTCCTCAGAATCTACTGATTTGTAATAAGCTTCACGCGTTTTGAAACGTTTTACTGCGATTTTATGGGGCAATTCGACTTTGTCAAATTTTTCCAAAAAGTTTTTATAGTTTTGGTCTATTGGCAGTTTACTATTGTTTGTCTTAATAAGCGCAAAAGAACAGAGTGCAGCAATAGCAAAGATTGGCAACGCAAATTTCATGAATTTCATAAGGCGTCAAGTTTTAAAATTTGGAAAGGTATATTTGAGTTATTCCTAAAAGATGCAGCGTTTTTCATTTTTGGTGTGACACTCAAAAAATATTTGTTATTTAATGCAGGCTTTGTTAACAAGTTAGCGGAAGTGGAGAGCTATTTTTCTAATTTTTTAGATTTTGATATCTATAAGCTATTATTAAAACACCATAAATCAGTTGTGCAATTTTGTGGCCAAAATTAGACGCATGCTTAGAAAATAAATAAAAAGCCCGAACTGCGCTTTAGTTCGGGCTTTTGTTATTTTTTATAAACGTCACCTCTGGAATTTACTTTAAATACAACAACAGTTACGTTTTCATCATCTATCGTAAAAAGAGCCCTGTATTTCTTGCCTACCAAGGCTTTTTTATATACCAGTAATCCTTCTCTTTTTTCTCCGATCATTGAGCCGTCATGAGCAGTATGCGGTGAGGTAGAAAGCATTGGTAACCATTCGTCAAATTCAGATTTTAAGCGTTTGTTGCCATCAAGATATTTTCTGGCTTGTTTTGTAATACGAACAATAAAATCACTCATGGACTAAGGCTTATAAATTTCAAAGTCCGAGTAATCTCCATTTGCTATTTTTTTCAAATCTGTCATTGCTTCATCATCAACATAAATACTCAATGAACATGATAAGTTATCTAGCGCATTATAAAACTCATAAAATGCGTCTTTAATTTTTGCTGAAACTTTTTTATCATCCTGCTCAAGTATTGCTTCTATCTTTTCCAAAATTACATCTATTTCTACCAACTCATTCAGAGCCGTTTTTTTATCCATGCCCTCTATTTTGATTTTCTCAATTGCTCTGGCTAAAGAAAGAAAAAGACCACACAGAATATCTTCTATAAGTATTTTTTCCACTTCCCCTTTTGACGCTATATAATTAGTTTTATATATGTTAGCTTGCTCAAAAGGCAGTTGTATTGTGTTTGCTATTGCGCCGTTCATAGTCATAATTTTATGATCATTAATAATCTTACAACGCAAAATTAACGATAAAAGTTTGCAAAATTATACATAACATCATGATTCTTAACTTCAGATCTCAACCTATAAAAGACCGCTAACCAAAAATGAAAATCATAATAAAAAGCCCGAACTACGCTTTAGTTCGGGCTTTTGCTATTTAAATAGCATACTTTTTTGTGTCTCAGACAGTAAACTCCTGACCCCAAAGGTGCAATGACACTATACTCGGCAATAATTTTTCGCCTTTGTTTGTTAAAGTATATTCAACAGTTGGCGGGACAGTTGCAAAGACTTTTCTTGTGATGATTCCATTTGCTTCCATATTTTTCAATTCCTTGACCAACATTCTTGTATTAATTCCCTCAACAGATCTTTCCAGCTCTTTAAAACGCATTTTACCTTTTGACAAAATATAAATGATAGGCATAGCCCATTTTCCACCTATTATATCAAGTACTTCTCTTAAGGAACAAGTCTTTTCCGAAATTTTTAATTTATTATTTTCCATAAAATATTGATTTTAAACATTACTTTATAATTGGTTACTATTGTACATTCGTGTAACTACTTGCAAAAGTAAAGCATTGAACGTATATTTGCAACTTACAATTTAAAAAAATATAAATGAAATTATTGGAATCAATAAAAGTGGGCAATACCCTTCTTAAAAATAGCATGGTTATGGCACCAATGACAAGAAGCCGTGCTAACATCAATGGAATTGTCGGCAACTCTACAATGTTGTACTATACCCAAAGGGTTAGTGCAGGCTTAATCATTAGCGAAGCTATAAATATTTCCAAACAGGCCATTGGCAGTCCGCTAACTCCGGGCATTTATACTCCCGAACAAATTGTTGCCTGGAAAAAAGTTACAGAATCTGTTCATAATAATGGTGGTGTAATTTATGCTCAGCTATGGCATACCGGACGTGTTGGACATTCGCTTATAAAAAATGGGGAGCAACCTGTTTCTGCCTCAGCTTTGGCCATTGAAGGACAACAGCATTTTACAATGGAAGGAATGAAAGATTATGAAATACCAAGGGCCTTGAGCACAGAAGAAGTAAAAAGCATAGTTCAGGATTATAAACTGGCCGCAATAAATGCAATGGAAGCAGGTTTTGACGGAGTGGAACTGCATGCAGCATTTGGCTATTTGCCTAATCAGTTTTTAGCAGAAAGTGCTAATCAAAGAACTGACGAATATGGCGGAAGCAACGAAAATCGCAATCGCTTTGTATTAGAAATAATGCAAGAAATGCTTAATGCTTTAGGAAACGACAAAGTAGCTATACGTTTATCGCCAACAAGCACTTACAACAATATCACTCATCAAAATCCTGTTGAACAATTCACCTTACTTGTTGATGAACTGAATAAAATGCCATTGTCTTATATTCATATAATGAATGTTCCTTTTCCTGTTGACAAATTCCCTCAATATCCGGTAAATTCTGTTGAAACATTTGGGAAACTAACACAACATACAATAATTGCAAATTGTGGTTATACTAAAGAAACAGGCGAAGCAGAATTAGAAAAAGGTATAGCAAAGCTAATCTCTTATGGAGCATTATTTTTAGCAAATCCTGATTTGCCAAAGCGCTTTGAGTTAAATGCAGAACTTAACCAACCTGATAGAGCTACGATGTATGGCGGACAGGACCAAGGATATATTGATTATCCTTTTTTAGAACAGTAATTTTTTAATATTATGGCTAAAAAATATTTTCAAATCTCATTACTATTCGTAATGTTAATCCTTTCAAACAAAATTTATTCGCAATCAAATTCAAATAAAATGGAACAAAATAGCATTCAAGCAATTTTAACCATTGATACAGATAATCTGCCCGAAAACTTTCAAGAAATCTTAAAACACGAGCAAGAAGTTGTTGCAAAATGGAAAGAAGAAGGAATTTTAGAACATTTGTTTTTAAGACAAACCAAAAAAGGGGCAGTTTTAATTTTCAAAGGTGTTGATGAAGAGAAAGCAAAAGAACTAATGGAGACACTTCCTTTGTACAAACTAAAAAAAAGTGTTGAATATTTTAATTTAATAAAACAATTCTAAAGTTGGAATAACTAAAAAATATTGGGTATTTCAATAGCTGTCAAAATAAATAAAAAGCCCGAACTGCAGCTCAGTTCGGGCTTTTCCTATATTAGGAACTTAAAAATATCGTATAAATTACTCTCCGTATTCTTCCATCATTATTTTTTCAACTTCTATAAAGGAGGGGCAGGATTTCATAATCCTTTCCATTTCTTTTTTATCTTCCTCAGACTTGCCCTCATCCAATTTTTTGCATTTTTCCATTGGAGCTTTGTATTTTTCCATAATACCCAACATTTTCTGATCGTCTCCTTTTGCTGCTTGTGCTTCCTGCATCATACTCAGCATAATATCGGCACAATCACATATTTCAGTTATTAAATCAGGGCCGCCTAAACCTTCCTTCATTATTTTTTCAGCTTCCAGATAAGAAGGGCAGGATTTTAGGATTTCTTCCAATTTGCTTATCTCGGCCTTTGTTTTGCCCTCATCATATTTCTGGCAGATGTCCATTTGAGGTTTATATTTTTCCTGAATAGCCATCATTTTGTCAGGCTCGCCTTTTGCTGCTTTTGCTTCCTGCATCATTAATAGCATTACATCTGCGCAATTGCAGATATCTTCTTCTGTTTGAGCGTATACTGTAATTGGGAAAAGCAATAAAAAGAACAGTGTTTTCATGGAGTTGGATTTTAGAATTTGAGGAATTATTGAGAAGTATAATCTGTTGAGCGCTTCGAAATATATAATTCGCAAGATACAACTTTTAGCGTTTACAAACACAATGTATTGGTTTAAGAAATGTCAAATTTTATCAAATAAAAAACGCAGCGGATGTCCAATGAGTGGCTCAGCGGAGAGCTGCATTATCTGGGGTTGGGGTATTTGGCAGAGATGTAAAAGCTAGGTCATGGAAAGTGCCCTTTTTTTATGTATATTAAATAACTATATTTATGTTGGTTTTTGGGGAGTGTTTTCTATATTTGGGGATGATAAGTGATATAAGTAATTGAGCAAAAATAATAATAAGTTTCGTAAGTTTGCAATATGGCAAATAAAATCAAAATAATCGAGCTTTCCGAATCAGAGATTAACGAACTTGAGAAGGGAGCAAAAATTGGTGGCACCTATTCAAAGCGATGCCACATGATACTTTTAAAATCAAGAGGTTATACATCACTTGAGATTGGAAAAAGCTTTCAATGTACATTTCAAGTTGTTGATCGTTGGGTTAATAGATATTTAGAACTAGGAATCCAAGGGTTACGCACAAAAACTGGTCAGGGTCGCCCCAAAATTCTTTTTAGCGAAACAGATAAAACAACGATAGAAAATAAAATTGAAAATGAAAGACAAAGATTGAAGTATATAAAAGAAGACCTTGAAAATGAATTAAATAAAAATTTCAGCATCTATACGTTAGTTCGCTTTTTAAAAAAAACGGCTATAAATGGAGAATGATAAGAAAACGGCCAAAAGGAAAACCAGACCCAGAAATTTACAGATTAAGAAAAGAGCTGAGAGGATTCATACTTCAAAAAAAGTCTTATCACAAATAAATATTTAGCAACAAAGAGGACTTTTTATTTTCAAACTGCCACCTTATTCTCCACAACTTAATGTCATTGAAAGGCTATGGAAGGAATTAAAAGAGGGTTGGTTGGACCAAAAGATTATACAAGTCCAGATGATTTATTTTATGCGGTAAATAGAATTTGTGCTAATGTAGGAAAGCAGTTTTTTTTGACGCACCAAACTTCTTAATAATTTTGCTCACTTACTTATTTATTATGTTATTATGAAATTGTTATTATTAATTTTCAGTTTGTCATGTAGTGTTGCATTAGGCCAAATATCCATTCAGGAATTAATCTCTGTATCTAAAATGGATTCAGAGTCTTTTGAAATTTACGCTTTAAAGAAAGGCTTCAATTTTTATCGGTTAAAAAATGATGAACATACTAAAGGTATTGGAATGCAACAATTTATTAGTGAAAAAGAAATTACAAGGTATCTTTTTTGTTATTCAAAATTTTTTGATGTTAGATATCATTCTAATTATCAAACATCACAAACAAACGAACTGCAAAAATTATATCAAGATTTGGGATTACTTGGTTTCAAGTTAGTTGATAGAAGAGAATTTGAAGATAGATATGTTAAATCATATTCACGAGGGAATGAAACTGTAAGTATTCATATTTATCATGATTGGATAGAGGTAGGTTATACAATCGAATAGGCTGTATATGAGAAACACAATAAGCCAATAATTCATATCTTTAGGGCAATGAACTATACTCAAACCCTCATCGGCAGTTAAATTAAAAAATAAATATATATACTAAATTAATAAAAATATTTGAAAAGAAATGTAATACACCCAATCGGGCAATATGCCCGATTTTTTTATGCCCATAACACAACAAAACGAAACACACATAATTAACCCGCAACTCCCTTCCCATCGACGCCCTACGCGGAAATGACCTAAAAAAACTGTCGTTATTTTGTCATAGAAATTATCGCAATTGATTTTTTAACAAAATAACAAAGTTGTCATGCAAGATTACGAAAAAGATCTGCTGCCTGATCGGCTATGTCATCAAAACAGACCGGGCCGACCGTGCAACTATATTCAACACAACCTCTCAGGAACGGGCACAGATGGTAGATGCGCTGAATAATCTGAAGAACAGTATTGAATCTCAGCGGATGTCGAATGAAAGGCTCAGCGGGGAGCTGCATTATCTGGTTAAAAGTTTGGAAAGCCGAGTGGAACGGATGGAGGATTCCGTGAAGGAGGTGGGGAAAAAGTAATATATACAAAAGTTTGAATTCTAGTCAAAAGCTCCTATATTTAGGAGCTTTTTGTTTACTACTTATTGAAATCCAAAATTATGAAAGTCATTCTTACATTATTTTTATTCTTACCAATTGTTACAATTGCTCAAAATTTAGACGAAATCTGCAGTTGTTTAGGTTCTCAACTTGCTTATTATAAAGAAGAAAAAGAAGCCAAATTTGATAAAGTCAAAATGAAATCTCTTAAAGAGAAATATAAAGATTTAGATTGCCAAAAATTTTTTGCCGAAAATTCAGAAGATGAAAATGCGAAGTTAGAAAAAGATTTAATAAGTAAATGTTCATATACTGAGGAGCTTATTAAAATAAATAGAGATGGTTTATATTCAAATTTTGACATAAATGAATACAACCAAAAAATCGAAAATAATCCTAATAATTCAAAATTATATTTTGAAAGAGGAAACATCAAATCAACTCTCTCAGATTACTTTGGAGCAATAACAGATTTTAACAAAGCTATTGAAATTGATTCTAAATATGAATGGGCATATTATGATAGAGCAAAAGCAAAAGAAGAAATCAAAGACTATTCAGGAGCAATTGTTGATTATAGCAAAGCTATTGAAATAAATCCCAAAAATGAATGGGCATATTATAATAGAGCAGATAGAAAAAAAAGGTTAAATGATTATAAAGGTGCTATTTCTGATTATAGCAAGGTTATAGAAATAAATCCCCAAAATAAACCGGCATATTATAATAGAGCAGAAGCAAAAGAAGAGATAAAAGACTATTCAGGAGCAATTGCTGACTATGGCAAAGCTATTGAATTAGATCCTGATTATATTTATTATTATACGTCAAGAGCAGAAGCAAAAGAAGAGATAAAAGACTATTCTGGTGCAATTGCTGATTATAGCAAAGCTATTGAAATATATCCCAAATATGAATTGGCATATTATCATAGAGCAGAAGCAAAAGAAGAGATAAAAGACTATTTTGGAGCAATTGCTGATTATAGCAAGGCTATTGAAATAGACACAAAATACTTAACGGCATATTTAAATAGAGGAAAAGTAAAATATTATTATACGAAAGATACTATAGATGCAATATTTGATTTCTCTAAGGTAATAGAATTTGATTCAGACAATATAATGGCTCACGGATTAAGAGGAGATGCCAAATTTGATTTAAAAGACTATCAAGGAGCAATATTAGACTATAGTAAAATAATTGAAATAGACCCAGAAATTGAACGATCATTTTATATGCGTGGATTATCTAAAGCTAATTTAGAGGATTATAGAGGTGCGATACTTGATTTTAATAAAATGATAGCACTCAACCCTAATGATTTTGATGCATATTATTCAAGAGCTAAAGTTAAAGAAATTTTAAAGGATTTCGCAGGGGCAATTTCTGATTATAATAAGATAATTCAGATTGATCCTAATAATGCAGCTGTATATCTTAAAAGAGGTAGTGCTAAAGCCAATTTAGAAGATAAAAGAGGAACTACTGCTGATTATAATAAAGCATTAAACCTTGACCCTAGCTTTAAATCTGCCATTTTAGAGCAATATAAAGTGAGAGGATGGGCAAAAGTAATCTTAGGTGTAGACGATGCTGGGGCTATATATTATATTAGTGAAGCTATTAAACTTGATCCAAATAACTCAGAATTGTACCAATTGAGAGGATTGGCTAAAAGTAGCTTACAAAATTACGGAGAAGCTATACTTGATTACAGTAAATCAATAGAGCTTAATCCAAGAAATACAACAGCTTACAAAAGTCGAGGCATAGCTAAAGCCAACCTTGAAGACTTTCGTGGGGCTGTTGTAGATTACAGTAAAGCAATAGAGCTTGATCCTAAGGATTCAGATTTATTTGTCAAAAGAGGGGCAAATAAGTTATCACTTGAAGATTATTATGGAGCATTATCTGATAGTAACAAAGCCATCTCTTTAGAACCAAAAAATTCTGGGGGGTATATGGTAAGAGCTGGAGCTAAAATGAACTTAAACGATATAAATGGCTCTTGTTTAGACCTTAGTAAGGCTGGAGAATTAGGCGAATTTAAAGCCTACGATTTAATAAAGCAGTATTGTAATTGATATTTTGTAAAAGACATAATATCTTTTGCAAAACTCAAATGGTCAACAAGTCAACACAATTTTAGAAAATGGAAGTGTTAGTTACACAATAGCAAAACAAATACTTTTAGAAATATCAATATGAAAACCTTAACTATTTTCTTATTCCTTCTCAGTATTTCGGTTGGACTGTTTGCCCAAACAGCTGTAGAATATTATAATCATGGGAAAGCTAAATACAAACTACAGGACTACATGGGAGCTATAGCTGATTACAACAAATCGATAGAACTTGACTCTGAGGATGCTACTGTATATTTTAACCGTGGAATTGCTAGATACAAACTACAGGACTACAGTGGAGCTGTGGCAGATTTCAATAAGGCAATAGAGATTAACCCTGCATCTCTAGATGCATACTTTAACAGTGGGCTTTCTAAAAATAAACTGGAGGACTACCGAGGAGCTATACATGATTTCAGTAAAACTATAGAACTTGATTCTAAATACACTTCTGCATATTGTGACCGAGGAGTTTCAAA
>JBIKQC010000537.1:0-3178 GCA_044349855.1 Saprospira sp. | reverse complement strand
TCCTATGGAGCCATTTTTCGCTCCAGAGGAGCGACTTGTTCTTAGTATTAAGATGTAAACAAAAAATTTTAAGCCCCGTAGGGGTGACCTGTTAAAAACTGCGCATTGTTTGTATAAATACCATATTGCCAAATTATTATGGCAAATATTTCTAAGCCGTTGATGTAAAAAAAGACCTTTTTTAACACTTGATTTACATTAGACATAAAAGCACATCATTTCAGAAACTTCTCAATGACTTGGTACTTGGTAAAGTTGAAGAAAAACAAATTGTGCTTTCAAAAATTATTCATGTGTATGTAGAAATTCATTTCAAGAAACTTGATATGAATCCAAGGGAGAAAAATAGCATGATTTCTAATTTGGAAACTGCTAGAAATTTGGGAATGAATCTTAAATCGGCCGAATTTGGCAAGTTTTGTCCTAGTTGTGATGGGGCCTGCGGAATCAAAAAATAAGTTTAAAAGTGGATAAACAAGCATTTTATGACCTTATCAGAAGTGGGCAGATTGATAACTGTAAAATTGCACTCGAAGTATCAAAGGCATTGGCTAAAGAAGATAAGTTTTTTGTAGATTTCAACAAAGCAGTTCTATCTGCTCGGAAGTATAACAGTAATGACGAACCTTTCTATGGCAATGCAGAATTTTTGATGTTTATATCTGAAGGATATTTCGGTATTTCCAATTATAAACAAAAATATCTGCCTGCCGAGTGGTATGTCCTATCTGAATTGGTTAAAAAGTTCTCAATCGATTTTTACGGTGGAGATCGTTTGCCATTTGGATTTGAATTGTTTGATAAATGCAGAGAAGTTACAATTCACCTAAGAAGCGATACAATATTAGGGGCGGAAATTAGTAACATGGAATCGATCGAGAAATATAATGCATCATCTGAAAAAGAACTGAAAATAAGTCATGATATCGCTTTTTGTAAAAAATTGAAGAGTATTAATGTTTATTCTCAGGCTGAATATATTTATTTCCCCGACAACTTAAAATGCCTTAGTTCGCTCGAGGAATTACAAATTAGATCCTGTTTTCAAGGATTTTTGCTCAAAGAATTACATTTAAAAAATCTTCATTTGAATTTATATAATTTAAAATATAGTCATCGGAATGAAGAGTCAACTATTGAAAGATTGAACGGAGTAGATCAATTACCCGAAACACTTGAAAAGTTAGTAATCAATCATAGTGCAAAAGAACCATATAAAGAATTTATAAGAAAGAATCTGTCTAATCTAGAGAATTTAACTGATTTAAGATTGTTTCACTATGACCACAGTTCATGGGAAATTGGAAAAGATTTATCGAAACTAAAAAAACTAAAAACACTCTGTATTAAATATTTGACAGATGTTGATTTAAATTTTTTAGTTGAATTGCCTCATTTAGAGTATATTGAAATTTCATACGAAAACAAAGAAAAAGATTTCGATCGTTTTCAGGAGAAGCTAAATAAGATGGGTTCAAAAATTAAAATTGAGATGGAAGAACTTCCATTCTAGGACGAGCGGTTTCAGTTATTTTACATTAGACATAAAAGCACATCAAATAATCTAATTATATGATTTCAGTACAGGAATACAAAAGAAAAGTCACTTCCCGATTTATTTCAACAGATCCAAGCCTCATCGGGCAAAGTATTGTCGAGGCCGATTATTATCTGGCATCCATTAAGTATGATGGACACTTGGGCATTCTGAACATAGAAAAAGGAAATGCAATCCTCACCGGGACAGATGGTACGGAACGGAAAATTCCAGTCATCCTGAATGCTGCAGCCTTGCTGAAGGAAGACATGGTTTTAGCTGGAGAAATCTGCGTCTTCAAAGACGGAAAATCAGGCTCGCACAGTGACGTAAGCTCTGCTATAGCAAAGCCCGAAAAATATGACATCCGTTTTGCTGTTTTTGATATCTACAGCTACAAGGGTGAATTGATTGATCTGCCGCTAAAGGAAAAACAGGAACTGATAGAAAAACTTGTAGGAAAAGATGTCATTTTTCCTGTTGAACAGCAACTTTTCGAGAGCAGAAAGGATCTGGTTCAGTTTTTTGAACAGGCTTCAAAGGAAGAAGAGGGTATTGTTGTACGCTCTTCTCTCAATATGATATACAAAATAAAGCCTATTCTTACGCTCGATCTGGTTGTGGTAGGCTACGCCCTAAATATTGACGGAATTTTTCGCGATTTCCTCCTCGCCTACTGTACCGGCGATAATGAATTTCAGCTCATAGGGGTGTCCGGTTCCGGACTGAGCGAATCGCAAAAACTGCAGTGGCTCAAGCGCTTGGAGCCAATGGCTGTTCCATCAGAATACACAGAGGTTTCCAGGGCCAAAACAGCCTATCAGATGGTTCGTCCCGAAATTGTTTTGGAACTGAGCTGTTTGGATGTCATCAATGAGGCAAAAAATGATGCCGTCCTGAAAATGGAACTGAAATATGAGGAAGGCAAAGGTTTTGATATAATGGGCCCTAAACCGGGGCTGAACTTCTTCGCAGGTGTGATAAAATGTGAGCGCGAAGATAAAAAGCCGACTGTTCAGGATTGCGGATTGCGACAGTTTGAAAATATCATGCTGCCGCTTGAAAAAAAGGCCGAGGCTTCCGAACATGTACTTTCGCAGATCATCAAAAGAGAGGCTTATTACAAATCGGGCAAAGGCGGTAACGCTGTTCGTAAATTTGTCCTACTGAAAACCAACAAGGAAAAAAGCGGACATTTTCCTGCATTTGCATTGGTTTATACCGATTACAGTGCCGGCAGAAAAACACCCTTGGATCAGGACATATTTATTTTTGATAATCAAAAAGAAGCAGAAGAAAAAATGGTACTGCTGATTGGGGAGAATATTAAGAAGGGTTGGGAAAAAGCTTAAACAATTTGAGAATTTGAGAATTTGAAAATTTGAGAATTTGAGGATTATTATTTAAATAGTTAATTATCAGAAGTCAGATTTTCAAACGCAGGTTAAAACCTGCGGCTCTCAGGGTAGGGCTACGGAAGACTAAAGTCTTTCCTTCGCTTTATGTGACTTCGCGGTTAAATTTATATCAGGTCTTTTATCTTGTCAAACGCAGGTTAAAACCTGCAACTCTCAGGGTACCTGCTACGGAAGACTGAACCGAGGCACAGCCGAGCTCCGCGAAGCAAAGTCTTTTCTTGCT
>JBIKQC010000536.1:0-3179 GCA_044349855.1 Saprospira sp. | reverse complement strand
ATATGAGGTGTTCTATTAAGGATCAACCCATCGAGGAGATCGTTTAGACCATTCATAAAACAAAGAAGTGTAATAAACATTGTGATACCGAACATCACACCTCCTGCTGCAACTATCGTCTGTTTCCGTCTTGAAAACAGCAAGGCGGTTGCTATTTGGAATAATAGATTTGTCCTCATGGTTTTGGCAGAATTAACTCGTCGTTTTCGCTGATACCACTGAGTATTTCCACTTTCTGATAATCTTTCAGTCCAATTTGTACATCTACAGTTTCTCCGTTTTTCTTAGTTAAATACAAATCATCTTTAAGGTATTTTCTGGGAACTGTAAGGGCATTGTCTTTTTTTCTAATCATGATATTGGCTTCTACCGTCAGATTCGGGTAAAGCAAAGGAAGAGGGCCCACAAACTCAGCTTCAACAGTAAAAGACTTTGAACGTTCGTTCATAATCGGCAAAATGCGTTTCAATACAGCTTCAAAGGTTTCGTTTTTATGGCTATCCATATTTATAAATACTTTTTGTCCTTCTTTGACCATTGCAATATCATATTCATCGATCAGCATTTCGATGACAAAGCGTTCACTGTCACCTATAATAGCAAGTGGAATTTGTACGGAAGCGAACTCGCCCACCTCTGACAGCAGAGAATAAACCTTTCCTTTTAACTGACTTTTAACGACAAATTCAGATTCGACAGACTCCGAAATCAACAAGGTATTTTTAGCTTGTCTCGATGCGATATCCAACTGTCTTTTCAAATCATTATAGCGCAAAAGTGTTGATTCATAAAGATTTTTGGAGCTCCAATAAGACAGTTCACGCTGTTCAAATTCTACTTTTGTTCCAATTTGCTGTGTCCAGAGATTTCTTTGTCTGATCAATAAAACAGAATCGTTCTCCATTTTATTTTTGGCATTATCCACATTAAGCTGTAGATCATCGAGTCGGCTCTGATTGGCTCTCAGGTCATTGAGCTCTGCTCCGATCTTAGCCTGTTCTCTATTCAGTTTTGCCGTGCTATTGTAAATACGAAAAAGAGGCGTCCCCACATTGACAGAATCACCCTCTTTTACATAGATTTCCATCAGGGTTCCATTAACGCCTGGAAAAACCTTATATTGATTTTTGCTTTTTACAAAACCTGAGGCATAGACAGATTCAGTGATTGTTACTTTTTGAGGTTTTATAGATTCCTGCTTGTTTTGACAGGAAAAAAGCGCTAAAACCAACAGTATTTGAAAATATTTATTCATTATGTTAAATTACTTAAAATCTGTATATTTAAATGACAATAACTTTAGGCTATAAAGTTTTGTCATCTTCATTCTTATGCAGTCTTAGCGGAATTTTCTTTTTGAGTGCTAAAATCCTGTTTATTTCAGGACTGTTTATTATCTCACCAAGGTGATTGATATACAAGGTTTCTTTTCCTTTTATCACTTCCGCCCTGCCCTCTCTGAAATGCCCTGCAAAATCGAAGTCGAAAGAAATTACTTCATTACCTTCTATATCGATATAACCCCACTTATCCCATTTTTTAACTGCTGCCAGATTTTCACTGAAATCGAAAACTGCCAAATATTTAGGTGCTATAATCACATTCTTTGTTTTTTTGTCGTAAAAACCCCAACGATTCACAGCTTTGTCTTGAAAACGTTCAACCGATTCCAGATAGCCGAGCAGTCGGATCATATGTTCAATATGCTCATACTCATTAAAATTGATTTCCTGAATAGCTTTAAGCAAAATATCTGCTGACTTTGAATAGCGTAGCTGCTTATAAACAGTCACTGCCTGCTGCATAGAATCTTCCCGCTGCTGTTCTCTGCGGCAAAGCTCAATTTTCTGTTTGATATGGACAGAGTCAGGACTAAATCTTTCCTCATGAAATTCCAAAGCCAATAAATATTCCTTTTCAGCTTTCTGCCAATCAAGCTTCAAAAAAAATGCTTCAGCATTTTGAAAATGCTGATCAAAAGGAAGTTTCAGAATTTTTAGTTCCTCCGCCTTGAGCAAAGCATCTACCTCTTTGTAGATTTTACTGATTAGGGCATCATTTCGAAGGCTTAAGGCCTCCTTGCAATTAAACCAAGAAGTTTGTAAATCTCCGGATTGGTAAGCTTCCTGGGCTGCTTTTGAAAAGAGTCTAAAATCTATCTCTCTGATACAGAGTGCAATCTTTGTTTCGAGCTGTTCCTTTTTCGGCACAAAACCCAAGCGCCATTGACTCAAGGTTTCACGGAAAAGCGGCAGTGCAGATCGCAGTTTTTCCGGTTGATCCTCCCAATGTTCAAAATAACTTTCAGCTTCGGCCAATTTTGCCCTGAAAGTAGCTTCCTGCTGCAATTTTTCAGCCTTTATTTTTTGAACATTACTGTTTATTTCAATTATAATCTGTTGAAACAATTCCTGTTTAACATCAGCTGCATCGTAAATTGGCAGTCCTGCGCGGGGTAGTACTTCCAACTCTTTATAAATTGTGTCTTCCCACCAACAGGTATCCAAAATGATTGGCAGCATTAAAATTTTATTGTTATTATGATTATTGATTAAGGCTCTGATTGTCTTGCCTGTAAAATATGCCGAACGGATAGAATTATCGCTTAAAAGCGGTAAAACGATATCTGAAACAGCTATAAGTTCTTCAATATTTGTCTGAGTATCCTCATTGAAAACAGACAACTCCAACCAAACTTTATTAATAAGATAGCCGCTGTTTAATGCGTCAATTTTTGACAAATATGCAAAGAGTTCAGTAAATCTCTGAGAGTCTGAGCTATGGTAAAGAATAAAAAAATTGATAATATAGGTGGACTTGGTCTGCATACTAATTTTTAAAATTTTCCCGCATCTGTCTTGCTGTTTGAGTTGAACCGTCATGACTCCAGCCCGGAGCCAGGAAAATATATTTCATTTTATTGGCAAAACCGGGAGCTCTTCTTACGTCACGGAACAAGGATTTAAATTCGTGAGTTGCTATAACCAGTGGATTATAAGTATGTATATTGGTTGTAATGCCATACACAACGGGCTCTTCGTCTTTTTCTTCTGCAAAGGTTCCGAACAGTCTGTCCCAAATTATTAATGTACCTGCATGATTGCGGTCCAGATAACGCACATTGGAAGCATGATGTACCCTATGATGTGAGGGTGTATTTAATATCAGTTCAATGATCG
>JBIKQC010000535.1:0-3187 GCA_044349855.1 Saprospira sp. | reverse complement strand
GTACCATTCTTCGTTTTTGACAATAAATACGCAGTTTCCGGTGCTCAGCCGGTCTCAGTATTTTTGGGCACATTGGAGAAAGCTTATACAGCAAAGACAAAATAAGCAAACAAATAATTTCAAACATTTTGTTTTATGCTTGCACTTTTGTCAAAAAGGGATTATACTTGCAGAAAATTCCTACCCATGGCAAATGAATATGACAAGATTATAAAGGAAAATATTGAGGCCGTCTTTATTCCGTTGACGAAAAAACTGCTTCATATTGAAAGTGATGATTTTGAAGACATTAGTACCAATCTACATCGAACAATAGAACGATTTCCTGATTTTCTGAAAAGAGTCAGACACAGCGAATCCTACAGAGATTTCATTTTGCATATCGAATTCCAATCTACCGATGACCCTCAAATGCAGCTTCGGATGTTTGAATACCATGCACTATTGGCAAGAAAGTTTCAAATACCTATATTGCAACAGGTGTTTTACTTGGGGCCGGGTATATCAAAGATGAAAAATAGTCTGGATTATAATAATTTGAGCTATAAATTTGAACTGCTAAGTCTTCAAAGTATTCCTTTGGATGAATACTTGAACTCCAAAATACCGGAAGAGATAATTCTGTCTATTTTATGTAATTTTGGGAATCTTGATCCTGAGAAAGTTGTTAAAAATATCATCAGCAGGATTTCAGAATTGGATATCAGTCTGAGAGAAAAACAAAAAACTGTAAATCAGTTGGAAATCTTATCCAAACTGCGTAATTTAGACTCAATTGTTGAATCCCTAATCAATAAAGTTATGATACTCAATTTAGATATTAAAGATGACATCCGCTTCAAAAAAGGCCTCTTAGAGGGCGAAGCTATAGGAGAAGCAAAAGGCGAAGCTATAGGAGAAGCAAAAGGAGAAGCAAAAGGCGAGATAAAAATCAAAAATAAAATGATTAAAGCGCTCCTAAAAAAAGGTAAGCTCAGCATCGAAGAAATTGCTGAAGTAGCAGAAGTAACTGTGGAGTACGTAATGGAAATCTCGCGTAATCCTTTCTAAAAAAATAACTTGTCCCGTCTTCTAGCCATTTCCGATATCCACGGCTGTGCCAATACCTTCACAGACCTGCTTGAAAAAATATCACTCACTAAAGAAGATGAGCTTTATCTGCTTGGCGATTATATAGATCGCGGACCACGCAGCAAAGCCGTTTTGGACAAAATCCTGCAACTTCGGCAGGATGGATATCGGCTGCACTGCCTGCGCGGCAATCACGAACAGATGATGCTGGAAGCGCCGCAGAGTCATGAATACGCCACAATCTGGCTGCGCAATGGCGGCCGCGAAGTCATGCAGGAATTCAATACGGAGGTTTTTTCTGAAATTCCCGATAAATACTACAATTTCCTAAGCAATCTCTCTTATTTTTTCGATAGGGGAGATCAGCTGTTTGTACATGCCGGCTTTAAAATGTCGGAGGACAATCCCTTGGAAGACCGAAAACCTATGCTTTGGATCAGGAAATGGGAGGAACAGGCGGGGGTATTGTCCTGGCTGCAGGGCAGGACGGTTGTACACGGACATACACCGCAGACTGAAGATGCCATACGGGAGCGTTTTGACAATTTGGATAAATTTCCTATCTTAAATATTGACAACGGTTGCTGCTTTCACTTACGAGAAGGTTATCATCAGCTTTGCTGTGTCGATTTGACAAATAAGAAACTTTATTTTCAACCCAATATTGACTGATATGGGGGTTATAATTAGCGAAAAAATTATTTGGGGTTGATCTTTTTTTTGAGCGTGAAAAGCATTAGTTTTACCGTAAACTTAAACCCGTGTAATTGGATAAAAAGTCGCTACAACCATATCGCTCCTATGGATCTGAAAATTCAACAAATTAGGTAGTTTATCAAATATTGGTTGCTATACCAAAATCAAAAATTAACATGAAACCCAAAATAGAACTTGAAAAGCTGAAGGAGATGATCTACCCGGAATATCTCAAAGCATTAAAAAAAGAAGTTAAAAGAGCTGCAGCAGAAGGGCGTACAGAATTTGTAGTGTTGTCTGATTTTATCTTTAAAGAAGATTCAGAACCCAGATCAGTATTGATCTTGAGAGAATTCGGAGGAAAAGTTCAGAAATTTTACACTCAGCAGAAAAAAGAAAGGTCTGTCGAAAAAGATTTCGGCAGGGGTTCTGCCTATTTCGAAGAAAATACTGATGGAACTGTAACCCTGCATTTGGGTTTAGAAGCCGGAAAAGCTAAAGCTGCAAGAATAAAGAAAAACGGTAAAAAAACTTTTAAGAAATTAGGCTTGGACGTCAATGTTTACAAAGGGGAATCTGATTTGGATGACACAAATGATGTTATTTCAGAAGAAGAGGAAAATGCAAACAGCCAGACAGCAGACCTTTTGGTAAAAGACGAACGTATCCAGAAGATTCACAAACAGTATATACATTTTTTTCAGTTAGTAACACAAAATACCTTACCCAAATTAAAAGATAATGCTGCTGTTGACAGCACTGATTTTGAAAACAGCAAACAGCTTTATATTCTTACTGATGCCTATCAAAAAGAATTTGAAACACTTTCTGAAAATGAGAAACCGGAATACAGGACAACCCTCCAAAAAGTACAGAATAACGCAGATCAGATAAAGAAAATTTATGCTAAAGTAAAGCAGTTGGCAATGGCTCAAAATCCAAAGGAGGATGACCAAACTATTGTAACCGATGAGCCCCTACATTCACTCTTTGAAGCTGTTGAAAATCTGGATTCCTTAATTGTCAGTATAGAGGCCTCCCTCGCTGCCGAAGCTGAAGAACCCATTGAAGCAACTGACCTTAAACAAAAGATTCAGTCACTCGAGACCGAAATCAATAACTTGGAGAAACAAACACAGGCATATATTACAAATGAACCTAAATCCTTTGCCGAATTGCAAAAACGCCTACAGCCTTGGAAAGAAAAATTGACAACAGCCAAAGTAAATGACGAAGCATTTGATGCTAAAAGAGCGGAGGAAACTAAACTTTTGCAGCAAATTCAGGGTAAATGGGGCGAACTGGCCGAAATGGAAAAACATATTCAAGGTTTTCTGGCAGAAAAAAAATCCACCCAAACACTTTTCAATTACGAAAAATCTGTTCTTAGTGAGCTTTGTGAATCTTATGGAATTCAAAT
>JBIKQC010000534.1:0-3216 GCA_044349855.1 Saprospira sp. | reverse complement strand
AGGGGTGACATTTTATATATTAACCATTTTCTTAAAATGCCGCTCCTACGGAGCTCTATTCAATTTTTCGCCTGCGGCTACAAAAATGCTGCCCCGATGGGGCTGCAAACCGGGAAAATTATCAGTGAAAATCTGCAGAAAAAAACACGCACTAATACAATTAACGTAACACTAGTTGATGTGATGATCCCGTCTTGAGTCGGGAAAAGTTGTGCGGATGTGATAATATGCAATCTCGTATTAGTCCGACAAGTGATGATCCTGAAAAAATGCATTTTGTGCCGAAGGCTCCTTGTTCTCGGTTGTTATCTGCGAATTACTTCCAGCTCAGCGAGGCGCAACATGCTTAGTACCGAAGTGCAGGCGAGTACAAGCTTCGGAGAATAAGGAAGTTATCCGCAATACGATCCGCAATATTTTACCATGAATACTCAACACTTTGCGGTTAATTTTTTTTCTGTGTAGTAATACACCGAATCACAGAATACGGAACCATATATTGGTATAGGGCCATATTTTATAATATTAAATTAAAATGTCAGTATTTTGCATGTATAATTTTTTTGTTTCATATAAATATGTATATTAGATTTTTATTTTGAATGTAACTTTTTGAATATGCAGCATTATTGATTGAATTTTCATATTTACAATGCAGAGTTAACAATATTTTGAGTTATGTTTTACATCCTAATGATTGGTTTATTACTATTGGGCATGGGCCTGTTTGCTTTTGCCTTTGTAGACGAAAGTGATAACTTAAACTTTGGATGTATAACTGTAATAGCAGGCATCATTTTCATAGTTTTTGCTTTTTGTTTTGGCAGCCCTTTAAACTATTTATATGAGGCAGAGCGTAAAGAAGCAGCTCAATGGTTTGAAAAAGGCTATAAACGTGGACAGATAGAATGCATAAAGGGTTCGATCATATATAAAAAATTATTAAATCAGGATGGAGAAGCAATATTCCAAAAAACAGGTCAAATTCCTTTGAGAGAAAATAATCTTAGAAATGTAAATGATTCGGATTTGGCTAATCATGTAGATTCTGTTTTTGAAGCCGGTTTTAGAAGAGGACAGATTGACTGTATAAACGGTACCATAAAATATGAAAAAGTGATGAATGATGACGGAGAAGTCATCTATCAAAAAAAATAAATACCCCATAATCCCATGAGAACACTGCTCTATCTTGCCTCCGGGCAATATCACCCACTCTATGATAATCTCCCTTTTGACAAAATAATTTTGGTAGACAGGAATGTCAAAGATTTTTATAAAAACTATCAGAACCTAAGAAGTATTACTGACTTGCCGATAATAGAATGCCTCAGTATGGATGCACTATATGCTATAGACTACCTGAAAGAAAGGAATATAAAAATTGACTGTCTTGTATCTGTGAATGAGGGTCTATATAATGGAGGAGGAACTTATCCGATTTTTTCAGATATGCTTTTAGGTTACCTAAGCCCAATTCTGAAAGATGATCTCCTTGTTATTACAGATTTAAGTTATTATCTAAAAATGCATGATCGGGTCGATAAAATGGATTGGGGCTTTGATAAGAAAAAATTAATTACATCAGAACCCGGATATATCAATCCAAATATTTTTTCCAGACAAAATAGAAATTCCAGTAGTGTTGAAGGTGATGTTTACAGACTTAAGAGGGTCAACAAAGAGACTATCTTAGAGGTTGGTCCTTTTGCAAAGGTGAAAATGATACATGACAGTATATGGAGAGATGAAAAGGAATTGGATCTTTTGGGTATAAATATAGATTGTGGTCATAAAATAACTCAAAAAGAAACTGTTTCAGATTTTTTTAATAAAAAAACCAATGTTTTTAACATTAAAGGCAAAAGTTTTAAAGAAATAGTTGCTCACTGCTTAAAAAATAACATAAAATCAGTTGGGCTTATGCCCTGGTTAGACGGGAAATATGAGTCTGTTATCAATTATTTGAAGTCTCTTGATAAGGAATTGCCTTTTGAAATCAGGTTCTATCATTTGAGAAAGGGAGATTTTAAGGAATTGTATAAGCTTGTTGAAAAGTAATCTGAGTTTTAGAAAAGTAAATAAAATGTCAGATTTGGTTATTTCTGCAGATGCTGTTTTTGAAGACATTTTTAAATAAAGACAGATTGACTGTATAAACGGTACCATAAAATATTAAAAAGTGATGAATAATGGCGGAGAAGCCATCTATCAAAAAAACAAATACCCCATAATCCCTTGAGAACACTGCTCTATCTTGCCTCCGGGCAATATCATCCACTCTATGACAGTCTCCCTTTTGACAAAATAATTTTGGTGGATAGGCATGTCAAAGATTTTTATAAAGATTATTTGAAGGAGCAAAGTAAGATTGGGAAAATTTTTAAGAATAAAACCATCACTCTTCGCAAACCGGAAATAGAATGTATCAACATGGACGCACTCTATGCTATTGACTACCTGAAAGAAAGGAATGAAAAAATTGACTGTCTCGTTTCAATGAACGAGGGTTTTTGTGATGGCTATGGGTCTTATCCGATTTTTTCAGATATGCTTTTTGGTTACTTAAGTCCGATTCTGAAAGATTATCTGCTTGTCATTAACGATTTGAATTATTATGCTTTGTGTTCAAAAGTGTCAAAAATGGATTGGGGTTTTGAAAAGAAAAAATTAAAAGCATCAGAACCGGGATATATCAATCCCTATATTTTTTCTTCAGAATATAGATTTTCCAATCTAATTAAAGGTGTAGGTAATGTTTACAGACTGTATAGAAATAGAAAAGTGACAAACTTATGTATTGGCCATTTTAATAAAGTAAAAATCATTCATGACAGTATATGGAGAGATGAAAATGAATTGGATCTTTTAGGTATAAACATAGATTGTGGTCATGAAGTAACTAAAAAAGAAACTGTTTCCGATTTTTTTAATAAAAAAACAAATGTTTTTAACATTAAAGGCAAAAGTTTTGAAGAAATTGTGGCTTATTGCTTAAAAAATAACATAAAATCAGTTGGGCTTATGCCCTGGTTAGACGGCAAATATGAATCTGTCATCAATTTTTTGAAGTCTCTTGATAAGGAATTGCCTTTTGAAATCAGGTTCTATCATTTGGGAAAGAGAGATTTTAAGGAGTTGTATATGCTTGTTGAGAAATAAACAATCGAAAAGCCGGATAAAAAAATAAAACTTGAAAATCAACAATTTGTTGAA
>JBIKQC010000533.1:0-3217 GCA_044349855.1 Saprospira sp. | reverse complement strand
AAAATTGGATGATGAATGGTTTAAAGATAATGACAAAGATGGTGTTGTCAATAAATTGGACCAAGAAAAGGAAACTCCTGAAGGAGCTCCTGTAGATACCAAAGGAAAGGCTTTGGATTCGGACAAAGATGGTGTTCCAGACCTCAAAGACAAAGAATTACACTCACCTCCCGGTTACAAAGTAAACGAAGACGGTATTGCAGATGTGCCAAGACCATTGACTCAGAAGGATATTCAAAAATTGAAAAATCCTGACGGAACAGATAAAACATTGGTAATCGGCAACGAAACTTTTACACCAAAACAAAATGATGGTGGTGGCTTGAAAGACTGGTTCCTGCCTATGGTGCACTTTGATCGCGATAAATTTGGACTTCGCCCAGAAGCTTATTCACAATTGCAGCACATTGCTACTGTGATGAAAGCTTATCCGGATATCAAAGTGGTTGCTCATGGCCACACAGACATACGTATGAGCGATGAGTATAACGATATGTTGTCTTACAATCGTGCAATGACTGCAGTTGATTATATGGCGAGCCAATATGGTATTTCAAAAGACCGCTTCATTGTTAAATACAATGGTGAAAGATCAAATCTGATTTCAGCTGCAGGTTCCGAAACTGATCATCTTCAAAATCGCCGCGTAGAATTTTCCGTAGCTAAAGATGGGGATAAATCTATGGAGCGTCCAAAAGGAGATGGTGCTGCGAACCGTCAGTGGAAATATTAATAAGATAAAAGATTAAATAGGAACCGAAGGACCGCGAAGCTAAAGATTAAAGAGTGTTATCTCGTTCTAAAGACAAGAGCAGTAAAAAGACAAAAGATTCTTTTTAATCCGATCTTTTTTGAAAATACAAACTAAAAAGGGTAGCAGTTACTGTTACCCTTTTTACTGTTTTCAGGTGCTTTCACTTCACTGTTATTGAAACCGTCCTTGTGAATTTCCTATTGGACTGTCTGATAAAAAATAATACAAATGAAAATTTCGGAGATCATATCATATTTAGAAACTGTTGCACCCACGGTTTATCAAGAGTCTTATGACAATGCCGGACTCATAATTGGTGATAGAAATACAGAGCTTAAAGCAGTACTTCTCTGTCTCGATGCTACTGAAGCTGTTGTGGAAGAAGCTATCGCAAGCGGCTGTAATTTGATCATTGCGCATCACCCTATTGTTTTTGGCGGACTAAAACGCTTTAATGGCAATAATTATGTAGAAAGAACAGTCATTAAAGCCATTAAAAATGATGTTGCAATATATGCTGCTCATACCAATTTGGATAATGTTCTGAAAAATGGGGTAAATTCAAAAATTGCCGAAAAGTTAGGATTGCAGAACTGCCGTATTCTATCTCCCAAAAAAGGGCTTTTGAAAAAGCTTTATACCTTCGTGCCCTTAAATGCAGTAGAAAAAGTAAAAGATGCACTATTCAATGCTGGTGCCGGAGATATAGGGAATTACTCCGAATGTAGTTTTAGTGTTGCCGGAACAGGGACATTTAAAGGATCTGAACAAAGCAATCCTACAATTGGAGAGAAAGGAAAAAGACATAGCGAAGCAGAACAAAAGTTGGAAGTCATTCTGCCTTTTTATCGCGAATCTGCAATTTTAAAAGCACTTTTTGAGTCACATCCTTATGAAGAGGTGGCCTATGAGCTGATTACCTTGGACAACAGCTACAAAGAAATAGGCAGCGGACTTGTAGGAGAATTGCCGGAAGCAGTTTCGACACTTGAATTTTTGAAATCGTTGAAATTAAATATGAAGACAGGTTCTGTACGTTACACAGATACGCACAAAGAAACTGTTAAAAAAATTGCCCTTTGCGGCGGCTCGGGAAGTTTTCTGCTCAAAGCAGCAATTGCCGCCGAAGCCGATGTTTTTATAACAGGAGATTTTAAATATCATGAATTTTTTGATGCTGAAAACCGCATCATTATTGCCGATGTAGGACATTTTGAAAGTGAACAATTTACAATTGAGTTATTTTATGAACTATTATCACAAAAATTTCCTACCTTTGCATTTCAGCAAACAAACGTAAGAACCAATCCGGTAAATTACCTTTAATAGCCTTATCAATTATGAGTTTTATGTGTTATACAAAGCCTTTTTGTTTACAATAAATTCATAACGAATAAAATATCAAAAGACCAACTCATTAACTGTCAATTATACAACTTGTTTATGGCAAAAAAGAATGTCGTCAGTACTGTTCCTATTGAGGAAAAACTGCTTAACCTGTTTGAACTTCAGTCTATTGATTCTCAAATAGACAATATCGAACGCCTAAAAGGTGAACTTCCAATGGAAGTAAGAGAATTGGAAGATGAAATTGTCGGGTTGGATACCCGTATAACAAAATTACAGGCCGAACAGAAAGACATGGAAGTGAAATTGGCCAAGCATAATGCCGCTATTCACGAAGCTGAGTCATTGATTGAAAAATACGAGAAACAGCAGGCAAATGTTAAAAACAACCGAGAATTTGATGCGCTAATCCGAGAAATTGAGCTTCAGCGTCTTGACATTCAGTTGGCCAACAAACGCATCAGAGAAGGACGCGTTAACCTTACCAACAAAGAAGCTACCCTCGAAGCTGCCTTAAAGAAAAAAGAGGCCAAAGGCAAAGAGTTGGAGCGCAAGGAGGAAGAATTGAAAAAAATTATTGCTAAAACTGAGAAAGACGAGAAGAATCTCCAGAAAAAAATGGAGAAATCACGTAAAAAAACAGAAGATCGTCTCCTCAAAGCTTATGACCGTATTCGCGATGCATACAAAAACCGTTTGGCTGTTGTAACGGTTGAGCGTGATTCATGTGGAGGTTGCTATAACTACATCCCACCACAAATTCAATTGGAACTTGCTCAGAGAAAACGTATTGTAAGCTGCGAACACTGCGGACGTATTTTGGTTGATCGTGAATTGGCCGGTTTTGATTCCGAAAACGATTTAGAAAAAGAAGTTTCTGAATTTGGAGAACCGGAAGAATTCTTATAGAATTCTGTTCACTATAAATAATTACAACAGCCTTTGGTCTCAGCAGATCAAGGGCTGTTTATTTTAACCCGAATCCGTCTTTAGAGTTCGTTATGAAAGCCTAAAGGGTAAAGAAAATAAGTACTCACGGAGTTTTTTGGGGTGAAGAAATAGTTACCCCTATTTCAAAACCCAAAAAACGAGTAAGTGCTTAGTTTCACAGCAATT
>JBIKQC010000095.1:0-11362 GCA_044349855.1 Saprospira sp. | reverse complement strand
TCGATATAACTTCTTAAGATCTCAGACAATTTTTGCGGAAAATTCTGAAAAACATCCAAATCTACTTTTTTGAAAAGCGCTTTGAGCATGGACTCATAGTGTTGCTTAACAGCCGTCTTTAACTGCCTGTTGCCTTTCATAATCTCCAGTGCAATGATGACATTTTCATTGTTCCAAGATTCTATGAGTCTTATTGTTGCAAGTTTTTCCTTTTCGATATTGTCCATAACTGATTTAAATTCTGATAGATGGCAGTTTTAGTAAGGAAAAAATAGCTTATTTTCGTTCGAATAATATCATATTATCCAAAAGTCTGACGCCATCAATAACAACAACAGTACAGGCCACAGCAAAGTTCGAAGCATCAAATGACTGAAGTACCTGCAGTGTATGCCCGTCAACAATTTCAAAATAATCGATATTGTCAATGCCGTATTTTTTCAACAGCTCCAAACCCAGTTCTTTGGCCTTTTTGGGATCTGGAAAAGGTTGGCTTTCCACATAATATTCAACTTCTTTCAGCACTTTGTGCAAGATAGGTGCTTTGGCCCGACCTTCCGTACTAAGGCGAACATTGCGAGAACTCATTGCAAGGCCGTCATCTTCGCGCACAATCGGCACACGAACGAGTCGAATCTTGGATTTCATTTGTCTAAGCATCAGTGCAATAATGGAATACTGTTGGAAATCTTTTTGACCCATATAAAGACTGTCGGGCTGCACTATTTCCAAAAGGCGATGTACTACCTGAACCACACCTTTGAAGTGCCCGGGTCTTTTGGCGCCTTCCATAGGCAAATCCAGTCCCTGAAGGTCAATATTGACTTCGGGCAGATCGGATGGATAAATCTCTGCGACTTCCGGCAGGAAAAGAATATGGCAACCTACAGACTTTAGCATCTGCATATCGCGTTCTATAGGTCTGGGGTATTTTTTAAGATCTTCCGGATCATTAAATTGAGTAGGATTGACAAAAATAGAACAGACGGCAATGTCATTTTCCTGTTGAGATTCTACTATTAAGGTAAGATGCCCCTCATGCAGCGCACCCATTGTGGGTACAAATCCAATAGTTTTACCCTCATTCCTAAAAGTATTTAAAGCATCCTGCAAACTTTGGTTATTGGTAAGTACCTGCATTTATGAAAGGTTTTAAATGATATTTTTAGTAATGTTAATAAAATAAATATTATTGTAATTGCTTGACTGTTATTTATTTATATTTAACAAAGAACAATGTTTTAAATTCTCCAACACTGCAACTCCCTTAAAAGCATAAGTTTAAAAAAAGGATTGCGGAAAATAATGCGGAAAGTCGGATTTTTTTTGTAATTTTGCAAGTCTTACAAAGTTCTTTTCCAGAAAATGATTTTCTAACTCATATATCAAAGTCCATGGCTGACAAAAAGAGAATCTTAGTCGTTACTCAAGAGTTTACGCCCTTTACCGAAACACTTTCGGAAATAGAGGAAATTGCACATACCTATTCACAATATATGCAGGATAATGGCATGGAGGTTCGTATCCTCATGCCCCGTTTTGGCTGTATAAATGAACGCAGGCATCGCCTTCATGAGGTTGTGCGCCTCTCAGGAATGAACATAACAGTAGACGATGAAGATTATCCGCTCATAATCAAGGTAGCTTCCTTGCCCGGAACCCGTATGCAGATTTATTTCTTAGACAATGACGAGTTCTTTAAGCGCAAGAAAATGTTTACCGATAATGACGGCAAACCTTTTGAAGATAACATGGACAGAATGATTTTCTTTTGCAAAGGAGTCATTGAAACAGTGAAAAAATTTGGTTGGGCTCCCGATCTGATACATTGTCATGGATGGATGACCAGTTTGATTCCTGCATATTTGAAAAATCATTACAAAAACGAGCCAATTTTCCAAAACGCGCGTTTTATTTATTCTGTTTATCCTGATGATGAGGGTGTTGCCCCTTCAGTTGCTTCTGCTTTCAGTACAAAATCTTTAAGTAATCAATTGACAGAAGATTCAATTGTTTCATATAAATATGGAGAACTTGTAGATCTGCACCGAGGCGCCGCACACTTTTCAGATGCAGTTATTATTTCAAAAGGCGAATTTGATTGGACTACAAATATACCTTTTCTCGGGCCTAAAGATGATCTCAAAGATGGAGATTGGTCACATTACATCAATTTTTTCAATAACTTGATGCTTCAGGCGGAACAAAGTGTTTAATTCTAAAATTTAGAAGCTCATTACTTGCTTTTTCCTGCGATTCTACGTTTTAACAAGCATAATGCAAATGATAGCCGATTTTATTAAAAATTGTACCGATAAATAACATATGCAATATCGTTTCGAAACCCTGCTGTCAGTAATGACAGTAGGGCTTCTTTCTCTTTTCGGTTGCAGCAAACCGAGTGATTTGGGACTGTCATTGGTAGAAACCAACCCTTCCGAACTATTCTTTACCGATACTTTGTCACTTAAGATGTCTACGGTCCTAACCGAACCATTACAGACAGACGGTCGTAGCCGTTGGCTTTGCGGTAATTATATAGATCCTATTTTTGGTAAGGTTAATTCACAAATCTATACCAATTTTCGCCTCACTACAACCAATGCCACTTTTCCCAATGCCACACTTGATTCATTGGTGCTGACGCTGCAATATGATTCTGTAGGCCATTATGGTGGTGACTTTAGCGATTTTGAACAGCAGACTTGGGAGGTCTACCGCATGACAGAGTCTATGACACCGGATGAAGATTATTTTTCTGATGCTGATTTTGCATTGGGTGACCTGATGGCAACCCATACATTTACGCCAAAAATTTTTGACAGTATTTACATTCAGGGAGCTATGCGCCGACCGCACCTCCGCATACGGTTAGATGATGCATTGGGCCTTGAATTGCTGACCCCGGATTCTGCAATTTATGAGAATAATACAGTTTTCAAAAATACGCTCAAAGGGCTTTGTATTAAACCAAAAGCAGGCATTACAAATTCTGCACTAATCAGATTTTTGCCAACAGGTGCATTGACAAAATTAACGATGTATTACACCGATTCCTCCGGAGTTGCACGTTCTTACGATTATCTGACCGATACTGATGCAGAATCGGTACTGAGCATGGAACACAATTATTCAGGAACCAGAGTGCTTGAAAATAATCCTCAGGATACTGTTGTTTACCTCCAAGGGCTAAACGGAGTTGGCGTAAGATTAAATTTTCCGAATTTAGACAATTTGGGGAAAGTTATCATTAATAAGGCCGAACTTTTTATCTATCCCGCAGGTGATGAAGACAGAAACTATAAAAGCCCTATACAGCTTTTCTGCCTCGAAAAAACAACAGCAGGAGAATATCTGCTGATTGATGATATTACAAATTCCATAAACAGAAATTCTTTAAATCCATACCTGATTTATGGAGGCACCATGAAGTACGACGGTGACCGAAGATACTTCAGAATGAATCTTTCTATGTTTTTTCAACGTCTTGTAGATAATGAAACCGACGAAAGAGCTGTTTATATTCAAACAGCATCTGTAACCGACTCCGGCAGAATGCTTATTGCCAATGAACGTAGTGCCAACCTAAAGGCAAAATTATATCTGACTTACACAAAAATAAATTAATCGAATAGACTAAAGTCAAACTTTAGTTTTGTCTTTTTTCAATCCCTTACTACCTTTATAACTATGTGTGGAATAGTAGCCTATATTGGCAATAAAGAAGCATACCCCATTCTAATAAAAGGATTGCAACGCCTCGAATACAGGGGTTATGACAGTGCAGGTGTAGCTCTTTTAGAAAACACGGACTCTCCTGAACTAAAAGTTTACAAACGCAAAGGAAAGGTTAAAGACTTGCTTGAATTTACAGCCGGGAACGATACCAAGGGTACAAGAGGTATTGGCCATACACGTTGGGCCACTCACGGTGAACCCAATCATGTAAATGCTCACCCGCACCTTTCCGGTAATGGCAAACTGGCCATTATCCACAACGGTATCATCGAAAACTATGGTCCGTTGAGAAAAATGCTCGAAAAAGAAGGCCATACTTTTAGCAGTGAGACCGATACAGAAGTATTGGTGCATCTGATTGAAGAAATACAGAAAAAGGATAAACTGCCTATTGATGAAGCAGTCCGCTTGGCTTTGTCTCAAGTGGTTGGTGCTTATGCAATCGTTATTCTGGATAAGGATGAACCCAACAAACTGGTAGCTGCCCGAAAAGGAAGTCCGTTGGTTTTGGGACTTGGTGAGGATAAAGATTTTTACCTGGCATCTGACGCCTCTCCAATTATTGAATATACAAAAAATGTTGTCTATCTGAATGATGAAGAGATACTCACGGCTTATGCTGACGGGGAATTTGTTATAAAAACCATCGATGATGAAGTACAGACCCCATTCATACAATATCTCGAAATGGAAATCGAGTCTATTGAAAAAGGCGGTTTCGAACATTATATGCTAAAAGAAATCTATCAGCAGCCAGATACGATTGCAGATTCAATGCGCGGACGTCTAAATGCCAAACAGGGTATCATTACTTTGGGCGGTATCAACGAATTTGAAAATCGTATCATCAATGCTGACCGCATTATCATAGTGGCCTGCGGTACTTCCTGGATTGCCGGACTTATTGGTGAATATCTGTTGGAAGACTTGGCAAGAATTCGAGTTGAAGTAGAATACGCATCTGAATTTCGCTACCGCAATCCCATCATCACAAACA
Organism: Saprospira sp.; assembly: GCA_044349855.1. Lineage (GTDB taxonomy): Bacteria > Bacteroidota > Bacteroidia > Chitinophagales > Saprospiraceae > Saprospira. The sequence goes on along the minus strand of JBIKQC010000095.1, from coordinate 6,627 downwards.
GAGATGTTATTTTGGCTATTTCTCAATCGGGAGAAACAGCCGATACTATTGCAGCCATCGAATTGGCCAAAGAAAAAGATGCCTTGGTTTATGGAATTTGCAATGTAGTCGGTTCCACAATTGCCCGTATGACCGATGCTGGCTCCTATATTCATGCCGGACCTGAAATCGGTGTGGCTTCAACTAAGGCATTTACCGGTCAATTATCGCTTTTGACCCTTATGGCTTTGCAATTGGCTCACAAGCGCGGAGCAATATCGAACTCCTACTACTATCAGCTATTGAACGAGTTGGAAAATATTCCTGCAAAGGTCAGAAAAGTGTTGGAAAATGACAGCAAAATCAAAGCTATTGCTGAAATTTGGAAAGATGCCAGTAATGCACTTTATTTGGGACGGGGATATAACTTTCCTGTTGCTTTGGAAGGGGCATTAAAACTGAAAGAGATCTCTTATATTCATGCTGAAGGTTATCCTGCGGCTGAAATGAAACATGGTCCGATTGCACTTATTGATGAAAATATGCCGGTAGTGGTTATTGCCACTAACGACAGTACACGCGATAAGGTAATCAGCAATATACAGGAAGTAAAAGCGCGCAAAGGCAAAATATTGGCTATTGTAAAAGAGAATGATGAAGAAATTGCAGCTATGGCCGATTATTTCATAGAAATTCCAAGTACTGAAGAGCCTTTGACACCACTTCTTTCGGTTATTCCATTGCAATTGTTGGCCTATCATATTGCTGTACTGCGCGGATGTAATGTAGATCAGCCCCGCAATTTGGCAAAATCAGTTACTGTAGAATAATACTCTGCCAAGATTAAAACATTTATGCAAAATTACCATACAGGAAAGGAACCTATTATTGTGCGCGAATTCGGGCGCAATTTTCAGAAAATGATACTTTTCACAAAGGATCTGCCGATACGGGAACAGCGTCAGGCTACAATGGAACGCATTGTTGATCTGATTTTGGAAATGTATCCGGTCACATACCGCAATGTAGAAGATTATAAAGTCAAAATATGGTCACATATTCTGCAAATTTGCAATTATGAGTTGGATCTTGATATCCCAGAGAATGTACCTGCCCGCAAGGAGAAAATAAAACCTGATAAAGTACCTTACAGTACAGGAACGATCCGTTTCAAACATTACGGAAAAGGCATTGAAAGACTAATTGATAAGGCTTCTGAGATGGAAGACGATGAACGCCGTCAGGAACTGATTCGTGTCATCGGTGCTTTTATGAAAATGTGCTACAAAAACTGGAATCGCGATAATGCCAGTGATGATGTTGTGGCGCAGGAAATGCGCACACTCAGCCGTGGTAGAATCAATTTGGGAGAATCTGCAAATATCAACTTCCTGATACAGCCGCAAACTAAAGTAAGTGGTGGAAACAGTATCACCAATCAGCAAAAAAAGATTGGTAGCGGCAAACATCTGCATCATCGTAAACCGGGACCCTACAATAAGGGTAATCAGGGAGGGCAGCAAGGAGGCGGACCAGGAACAAATCAGGGCGGGCAGGGCAATAATAATCGGTTCAAACGTCCTAACGGACCCGGCGGGCCACAGGGTGGTCCCGGACAGGGCGGCAACCAAGGCGGAAAACAGGGACCACAGGGTCCCGGAGGAAACCACTTTAAAAAGAGAAAATAAAACTTGCAGATTGAATCTGAAATATTTATACTAAAAACGCAGCAAATTTTTTGCTGCGTTTTTAGTATTTATCCAGAAAATCAATAACAAATAATAGGTAATCTGGCATTCAAAAAAGATATTCACAATCCGATTGAAAGTATCTCAAATTTTACACATAAATAAATAGCTAAACACCGTCACCGCGCAATCTTCGGAATCTTTTGCGGGCCTCTACGGTAAAGGTACTGCCCATATGGTCCATGAGTATTTTTTCATAGAGTTCCATTGCCTTTGCTGTATTTTTGAGTTGTATTTCCTGAATTTCTGCCATTTTAAAAAGGGCATTATCTACTAGGATTCCATCCTTATATTCTTCCGTAATTTTATTGAGATATTCAACAGCTTTATCGTATTGGCGTTTTTTTAGAAATACTTTGGCTTTAGTCAAATAGACATCGTCACCCAGGCCATGTGTTGGAAATTTTGACAGAAGACTATCCATCGCAGTAAAGGCATCATCAAAACGATTTTGAAAAATGAGCAGATCTGCTTCTGCGAAATAGCGCATACTTTCGGCTGTAGTGTCCAAATTGAGGTGTTCCATAATAAAAACAGAAACATCGATAGCATCGTTGGAAATGAGTTCTGAGGTAGAACCTTTCAACACGTCCAACTGATCCTGCGCCCATTCAAAATCACCTTTGTAGTAGGACAATTTTGCATTTTTATAACGGGCCATTTCACCCAAGGGAGCATCTTTCATTTCCTTATCCACCTGCGAATAAAGCAGTGATGACTCCCAAATTTCTCCTTTCATAAGGTAATAATCGCCCAATTTGATTTTGGCCTGTGCCAATTCATTCCTGTCCAACATGGGGATATAGATCACCTCTTCCATTATTTTAATGGCTTTGTCAAGGTTTATCAGATAGAAAGCTTCGAGATCGGCCAGTTCCTGCATAATCGTGGCAGTTTTTCTGGCTTTTCCAAATTCTTTCAGAAAGTCCTCGTATTCAGTTTCCAGCAGTTTAATTTCTGCCTGTGTATAGGAAAATCCCGTTATGAGTCTTTCCCTTTTTGTCGCAAGCAAAAGCTGTTTTGAGTCGATATAGTATAGGCAGGAAGATCCTTTTTCTTTTATGATGTATTCAAAACAAAGCAATGCAGTATCGAACTGTTTTTCATTGATGGCCATTTGTGCCAGTTTGAAAACCCGGGCACCATTTTCGTCCAAGCGTTTATCCATGGCTTTTGCCTGCATGAATGCACTTTCAAAATCGTTTTCCTGAATGTAAACCCAAATAAGCAATTCGGGATACAGCGTATTGGTAGCATCTTTCTGCATACGGGCAAAAAGCTGCTTTTTTAACTCGTCGAAACTTCCGGTCATCTCGGGAAGGTAACGCTGTAAAAATGCCTGAACGTTTGTGAGGCGATTGGGCATAAACTCCAGTGCATTCAGGTAGGCTTCCACCATTTTGGGGGCATCTCCTTTCAGGTGATAAATACCGGCCAGTTCATAAGAAAACAGATTTTTTTCTTTCATGCCTTTTTGACCTTTTTCATAGGCCTGTAGGGCATAATCGTACTGTTTTTTGTTGCTGAAAGCAATGGCCAATTTGCTCACCTGCACCTGATTTTCCGGCATGAGTTTTATGGCTTTGTCATACTGTTCTTTGGCATCATTTGTTTTACCCAAACGCTCGAAGACCTGGCCCAGATCAACATATCGTTCCACTTTTTCCGGAGAGGCCTTGATGGCTTTCCGGATCATTTTATCTGCATCCACAAATTTTTCTAGCTCCATGAGACAGGACAGATAGCGATCGTAATAAAGATCATTAGTTTTATCGGCTTCATGCAAATCCTTGAAGCATTCCGCTGCTTTTTCAAACTCCCCGTTTTTGAAATATTCCATACAAAGACGCACTTTTTGAGCACTGTTGTCTACCGGAATCTGAGCCTGAATACTCAGTGAAAAGGGAATGAAACCAAATAAATAGATAATATATTTTTGCATATCGATATGAGTAACAATAAAAGCCATTTAATTTTCTCTTCTACACTATCATTTTCAACTAACTAAGATACGTGTTTTCCCCACAAATGTTATAACATTATAGGTTTATAAGAAAATTTTAACGTGAAAATAGAAAGCCTCCGACTCAAATTGAATCGGAGGCTTTCTATTTTATATCGAATCTGACTAGAAAATTATACCGATGCGCAGGCTGATATTGTGGAAACCGGTGCGTGCCTTGTTTTCTTTGTAAGTTGGCGCTGTTGGCACAGTTACATCATCAAATAACTCATTCTTCTTCACGACATCCAAAAATCCATAGTTGTAATAGAAGCCACCTACTAAACGGAGACCTCCCTCGTCATTTGGAGAGAATTCAACACCGGCACCTGTGCCGAGGCTGAACTGAAGCGGAATAATATCTTTGTAGATATTTTCACCTTTTGAAGGTTCTACTGTATAGTAGCCGGGAACTAAATTTGTAGCAGGTTTTTCTGCATTAACTGTAGCACGTGCCATTACAGGAATACCAACAGTTACAATCGGCAGGTGAAAGAATGCACGCATATAACTTTGACCCAATTCATTGGTACGTAATTTTAAACCAAAAGGGATTTCAACATAGTTAACATTGTAACGTACTGTTGTGCCGGCAACGAGCGGAAGATTTTCTCCGGAAACAACAGGAACTGCGCTTGCAGCCAGACCTGTCATGTTGTTAAAATATACAGTATTATCTAATTCTGATTTGGGCAGCAGACGACCACCTGATGCATAGCTTAGTTTACCGCCTTTGCCCAATGCAAAGTTACCGCCAAATGTAAATGCATAGTTTTGGCCTTCAGAAAAGTAGTATTCCATTTCAACACCAAAGCCGAAACCAAAGTTTGCCCCATCAGGTACAACTTTTTTATCGTTGCTCGCCATTAGGGAAATAAGTGGGTCAACATGAACCCCAAATTTGAATCCTTGCGCCTGTGTATACACTACACATGCCATGAAGGCCGTTAATAAAGAAAATTTACGTAGCATAGTCGTTGTTTTTAAAATTTTAGAATCGTAATTTTTATTTTTTTAAACTATTTTTGAGCTCAGGTAGTGAAATGACATTTTCAATTATCTGTATTCCGATCTCAAAACATCTTGACATAATTATGAAAGCATCAAAAATCGCACTCTTTTTATTGATTTTCCTAACGGCAAACATCTTTTTTTCTGCCTGCGGAAAAAAATACAAACCCCGAGTAAAATATAAGCCAGAAGTCTCAGATATTAAAACCGATATTGAAGTTCTTCGTTTCGATCTTGACTTTTTATCCTTAGACACAGCGAATATAAGCGAAGGTATAGAAAAATTGAAAGAAAAATATGGCGATTTCGTTAAAACTTTCTTAGTTGATATTCTAAATGATGGCAGACCACAGCCATTGGATCAGATTGCAATGGCTTTTTTATCAATTCCTGAAACCCGTCAGTTAGGCGACAGCATTAAAAAAACCTATCCTGATCTGAAATTTTTCGAAAATGAAATTGAAGAAATCCTAAAATACAAAGTTCATTACTTCAGCGAAAAAGTTTTTCCGATACAGAAAGTTTTTGCCTTTCATACCTTATTTAAATATGGGGCGATTACCTATGAGGGAATTGCAGGTATTGGTCTTGATTTCTTCTTGGGGGAAAATTATTCCGGTTATATGTCAGTTGAAAATCTTCGACCACAGTACAAACGCCGCACGCTGACAAAGGAACATATGTCAACTGCAATAGCCGCTGCAATAGCAGAATTTGCAGTTAGCGAAAATGCTAAATCCGGCGGAGGCCGCATGATAGATCAGATGATTTATGAAGGAAAAAAATTCTATGTAAAATCCTGCCTCCTGCCCAATACTGCCGACAGTATCATTTATAACTTCAGCGATTTTCAGGTAAAATATTGTGAATTTGGCGAAACTGCGCTCTGGGAACATCTAGGCAAGGAAAACCTGCTTTTTTCAAGCAAAAAAAATGATTACCAAAAATACACAATGGAAGGCCCCTTCAATCCTAAAATCGACCTTCCGGGTAATAGCGGTTCCTGGCTCGGTGCTCAGATAGTTATTCAAAATGCAGCCCGTATGCGCAAGGAAATCAGGGCTACAAATCCGAATATGCCGGCCCGCGATATTGACCGCAGAGTCATGGAACAGATTTTAAAAGAAAATGACAGTCAGAAATTTATACAGAAATATAAACCGACTAAGTAGATGAAAGTTGAACCGCAGGACCGTGAAGCGAACCGAAGGACCGTGAAGCGAACCGAAGGACCGTGAAGCGAACCGAAGGACCGTGAAGCGAAAAATAAAAGTAAAAAGTAAAAAGAGCAAGGAAATAGGAAAAACCAAGAAAGGATGGCTTTACTATAAGAGCACCTAAATGGGCCATTAACTTAGCCCAGTAGATTTAAGAATCCTTTATTCCTTAATAACACTTACAAACCGTTAAAACACTGGTTTTATTTTTCATACTGTGAAATGCTTTTATCAATATAAAATTTTATTGATGTGCGGAAGTGGATTTAATAGCCATGATACCTGATACCTGATACCAACTACTAAACAAATAACAAACTGTTCTACATATGATACCCAATCCGCTCAGAACCATTTGGCTCAACGAAAAACAAGAAGTACAGATTATCAACCAAACCCTGCTTCCGCATGAAATGCGGGTAGAAACGCTTCACAATGTAGAAGATGTTTATCAGGCAATTGTTCAGATGATTGTACGCGGTGCGCCACTGATTGGTGCCACTGCAGCCTACGGACTCTGGATGGCCTGTCGCGATGCCTCAGAAGCTCTGCTCGAGCACGAAATTGACAAGGCTGCCGAATACCTGCGCAGTTCACGCCCAACAGCCGTCAATCTTTTTGTCTGTATCGACCGCATGATGGAGGCTATCAACAGTGCCAACGGCAAGGA
>JBIKQC010000532.1:0-3226 GCA_044349855.1 Saprospira sp. | reverse complement strand
ATCTTTTTGACGGCGCTCTATTTCGGTCTGTTCCTCTACAGAGATAGCGCCATCATTTTCCTTCGCCCATTTTTTGTAGCCCTCCAATTCATTTTGCCATTTCTGAAATTGAATACTGATTTTGCCCAATTGCACCGCAAGGACTTTGTTTTTGTTTTCTTGGTCGTTCGACTTAAGGGTGAATGTGATTAAGAACAACAGGAGCAGGAAGGATAGTTTTTTCATGGGTTGTTGGGTTTCGGTATTAATAAAACAAGCGGACAATTCCCGTAGAAAAACTGTCCGCTCGAGCATTTGGGAATGAAGCTGTTTTGCAAATAAAACTATAAAGAGCAAGAATAGATTTGAGGTCGGCCTTTTTTTGAGGGTAATTTAGTACCCCTTTACTTTATTTAGTTCTGCCTTTAACATATTTCGAAAATCATCCAATAGCTGACCTTTAGTTTTAGATTTATTTACAGGAGCATTTAAATATTTATTTATTGCATTTTCACTTTCGGAATTATCCAAAACCTTTTCTCCGTATTCCCTTTTTAAGCGCTCCAATACTTCATTGACAAAAAATGCCTGATAATCTTCCGGTGTTGCAATAAATTCAGGTTTATTGTATTCTGCGACACCTTTTACAATACTCGAAATAAGTGTATACGCGCCAGAAAGTACAGCAACTGCAATCGCAGGTCCTCCTGTTGCGACGCCAACAATAGCAGCAACAACGCCCACTACTCCACCACTATTATTCAAAACAAGATCAACCCAGCCAGCCCAGCCTATTCCTGAATCTTTATCAGTTCGGTCAAGTCTTTCTTCTACCTCTCGCGTCCTCTTGTCAATTGCTTTGTTCAGAAATAATGTAGCCCATAAATTTATTTCTTCCATCGCAACTGTTCTCAAATCAAGCAAAATATCCGACTCATTATTGGATAATACATCATCTGTGACATTTAGGGTTACTTCCCAGCAGGTAAGTGAAGAACCTTTTTGTACTTTTTGGGAAACCCTCTTAGGTACAGCGCCATTTGCATGATATGCAACCACTAAATAAGCATTTCCTCTCATTACTCCTTGCCCTATTTTAAATTTTTCTTTTCCACTCAACTGAACGACACTAACTCCATTACCCAATAACGCATCATCATTTTCCCTAGCTGCAAGCCAAGCATTGATTGAGGCTCCATCTATATCCATGCTTATTATTATTTTTTGCTGCTTAACCGTCCATCCTATATAATAAGACTGAGTAGAGGTTTTGACTAACTCATGCGATACAAAATGATCTCCTGTCTGTCCATAAAATCGTACATAAAAAGAGGTTAATCGATTATTCAGAACACTAACAGAGCCCTCTTTAAAGTTTTCAGCATCGGTAAAATTGTATGTATGCTCCATGATTTTCCCATCCATGGAAAAAACCTCTAATGTTTTAGGATAAAAATCTAACTCAAAAATAGATTTATTTCCAGTTGTATCACCTGCATAATTTAAAACTGCCAGTATTGGCTCTTTTGAACTTTGTACAAACATTAAGTAATTAGAAGGTTTCCACTCCTCTTCACCTATATCCAAGCTAGCAGTATAAGCACCTTTAGGAAGATTATGTTTTTTTAGAAAAAAAGAAGAAGGTGAACCCAATATTGCTTGTGTGTATAAAACTTTCCCTGCTTCATTAGATACCGTTAAAGTTCTCAGTTCTGTTTTTATGAGATTAGAAAAACTGATTGAGTCATTTTGCCTTAAGGTTGGTACTTTTTCATTATCCTCTAATGGGGCAAAACCATCAGCTTTTACATCAGCCGATGGCTTATAATCACAATCATGCAATGCCAAGAGTAAATCGTTTGAAGAAGGTAATGCCATTTTTAAACCTGTTTTAATAACAGCATCCATCTGTGCTACTGACAGTCCTGATTTTTCAACTTCTGTAAAAAAAGCGAAATAACTATTTTCATTACATAAAGCCGCAGCATCCTCCCAAAAAGCCTTAAATATTGGCGCAGTATAAAACGCAGCTGATAGTTTTGATTCCAGATTATCCCATAATATAGCGCCAGGTTTTACATTAGTACCCTCAATTACTTTATCGAACAACTTTTTCACCTTATCCTTTACTTTTAAACTATCGACCTTGTAGTAATCATCCTCTTTTGCCATTCTTTCTATGTCTAAACAAAATACAGCAGCAACATTTTCTATTTTGCCCTTCCAATCCTTATAAATATCTAAAAAACCTCTTGCGTTAGATACCTTACTTCCATTGCGCAGCCATTTACCAAAGCCGGTAGGTAGTTTAAATATGCGCAAATCATTTGGGTATAATGGTTTAAAGTACTTTTCAAAAATGGCATCAGCACTATCTACCTTAAAAAAGCTATCTATTTGATTGACATAAGTTTGTTTAAAATCCATTACCATCATCTCTCTGTCTCCCAAAGCGTCAAATATTCTTTTTTTAATTCCATCCAACAAACCTAAAGAACTTGAATCCTCCGTTAGAAAAGAAAGTGCCACAACTGATGACAATGTAGTTTTAGAAACCACATTCAAAGGCTCCAACTCGTTAATTATATCTTTAACCTCATCCTTATACCAAGACATTATAAGCTCATCAAATTTTGCTTTCGCTGCTTCGTAAGCCTCTTTCTCTGCTGCTTCCTTCTCTACCTCTGCGACTGGTCGTTTAATTTGCTTGACCACATCACTAGCTGTCGGAAGAGGAATGCTACTTAGCTTTTTATATTTTTCTTTTGTGTCACCCTTATTATCTCTATATTCTTTATAAATCCATGCTTTGTCTTTCAGTAGGTCATCAATTTTTCCTTGTATTTTTTTTGAAATAGCCCCCACCGTTGAAATGTCTGTGCCAATCAACACTTCCGATAGTTTTGACATTGCAATTTTTACAATGTTCTTCTCTCCCGGAAAATCAAGTTTAATATCTGTTTCCCTACGTGGATTCTCATCTGTTAAACATTCATTTAATCCAGTCCGAATGCTTCCTAACCAAGAGGAAACAAAAGCTTCAAAAGTTTCAGGATTTACGTCCTCCTCCAGCAGCATCATCGCCTCTTCGTTATCCAATGCTGCCACTGATTTTAGTGGGTCGGGGCGTTCTAAAGCAGTTTCTGTTGGCAGAATCTCACTCTCTTTTGCTTCTGCCTTTGTTTTTACCTTCAGCAGACCCATGAAGGACAGTAGCCCCTTTTCCTTAACAATCTGTGCAACGCGG
>JBIKQC010000531.1:0-3238 GCA_044349855.1 Saprospira sp. | reverse complement strand
AGCTGCAAATAATGCCCCTGTTGCAAAATTTAATCCAGGCATCATTCAAACTTAGATTTTTAATTTTATTGGTTGTTAAAATTACCCTTCTAAAATATAAAAGACATGAATCAAGAAGTAAACCTAAAGAGCCGTTCTTTTATCAAAAATATATTTTTGAATGACAGAATAATTTTGATGCTTATCAGCATCAACGCCATTATTATTTTCTTTCAGGGATTTAATATTGATACTTATGAGAAAGTGCTAACATATGTGGATGATATACTTACCGCACTTTTTCTTGTTGAAATGTTTATCAAGGCCAGTCATTACGGCTGGAGAGAATATCTTCGTTCCGGTTGGAACCGCTTTGATGTTATCTTGATAGTTTTGTCAATGCCTTCTTTAGTGGCGCATTTGATTCCGCATATTGAACAGTATGTAAACGTCAGTTATTTATTGGTCTTTAGAGTTTTTCGTGTTTTTAAATTTTTTAGATTTGTACAATTCTTTCCACAGGTTGAGCATATTTTCCGTTCTGCCCAAAAGGCTCTGGGTGCTTCATTTATGGTTTTGGTAGGATTTTTTGTGGTTATTTTCATTATGGCCATTTTATCAACCTTTTTCTTTCAGGATTCAGCGCCAAAGCTTTTTGGGAACCCACTGACCGCCTATTATACAACCTTTCAGGTGTTTACTGTGGAGGGTTGGAACGCCATTCCCGATGCTTTAACAGCGGAGGCCGAGGCAAACGGAAAGGCGTTTTCTACTTTTCAAATATTCTTCCTCAGAGGCTATTTTATCGTGCTATTTATTGTAGGCGGTATATTCGGATTGTCTATCGTAAACTCAATTTTTGTAGATGCTATGATCAGTGATCACGATGAAACTGAACAACAGTTTGAAGATGTGGAGAAAAAGCTAAATAATATGGAAGATAAAATTGATAAGCTTTTGGCAATCATTGATAAAAATGGTTTGAGCGATCAGGTAAAAGATTGATTATTGGACAATATTAGTAGAATACATTAGAACTATTTCAATTTCTATCTCCTTTAATCTTTAATCTTTAATCTTTTTATGTTAGGATTAAGAACCGTTGTTTACCGCGTCACAGATTTAGAAAAAGCCAAAGAATGGTACAGCCGAGCATTTGATGTGCTGCCATATTTTGACGAACCATTTTATGTGGGATATAACGTAGGAGGCTATGAGTTGGGCCTGCAGCCGGACGAGTCTATAAAAGGGGACGGTGTTGTTGCTTACTGGGGAGTAGCGGATATTGAAAAAACCTACAATCATTTGTTGAGTCTTGGTGCAACTGCTCATGAAGCACCAAATAATGTAGGTGGAGAACTAATGGTTGCTTCAGTTATTGATCTTTGGGGAAACATCATAGGAATCATCTATAATCCGTATTTTAAAACAGAAAGTTAACATTTGGGAACAGGTATAATTATTATACTCGAGGAGTTGACAACTTTACAAAAGCTTTGATTTTTTAAAATAATTCAATTTAAATTTACCATGCAGATAGCTGCTTCAGAACTGATAATCAATTCGGACGGATCAATTTATCATCTACATCTTCTTCCTGAACAGTTAGCAGATACAATTATCACAGTCGGAGATCCCGATCGAGTAGAACGGGTTTCCAGACTCTTTGACCGGGTTGAATATAAAGTTCATAAGCGAGAATTTATTACGCATACAGGCTATATCGGCCATAAGAGAATATCTGTCATGTCAACTGGAATTGGCACAGACAATATTGATATTGTATTAAACGAATTGGATGCTTTGGTAAATATTGATCTTGGAACCAGAACGGTAAAGGATAAATTGACCTCGTTAAACATTATCAGAATAGGCACTTCAGGCTGTATGCGTCCCGAAATACCTGTCGATTCATTTTTGGTATCTGACATGGCAATCGGCATGGATGGTATGCTCAATTATTACAAACGCAACCTGACTCCACGTGAACAGGCTTTTGATAATATAGTTCAGGCACATTTTAAAAACGAAGGAATCGACGTAGGTGTCAGATCTGAAGTTGCAGAAGCAGATGCTTCCTTAAAAAATGCCTTCTCTCTGCCCGGATATTATCATGGAATTACCGTATCAGCCACCGGATTTTATGCGCCGCAAAGCAGAACACTTCGTGCAGCCTCTTCTATTCCGGATCTTTTTCATTTCTTTGACGCTGTAGAATTTGAAGGTTTGAAAGTGACCAATCTCGAAATGGAGACAGCTGCCATATTTGGCCTCGCCAATATACTTGGACATCGCGCTATTTCGCTCAATGCACTTTTGGCGAATAGAAGGGCAGGAGCATTCAGTGTTCAGCCGGAAGCAATTGTTGACAATCTGATCGAAAAAGCTTTGGAGATTATTGTGAAACTCTAATCTAACTCACTAAACTCAACTAAGTGACCTGGCATCAGATCCCCTTTGTCAGATTGTTACTGCCGTTAATTTTCGGCATAGTCCTTTCCCTTTATTTTCCCCACAGCAGTTTGGCTATCGGGGCTTTATCAATTTTTTTCTGCACGTTGCCCTTGTTGTTCATTTGGGCCTGGAAGAAAAAACTGGCGTATAAAACTCAGAAGATAGGCGCTTATTTTCTCTTTTTCTCCATAACATTATTGGGATATTTTCTGAATTTTTACAGCGATCCCAGGCACCTGAAAGGACATTTTCAAAAAAATATTCAGCAAAACGAAAATAGTTCTGCAGTAGCAACCTTACTTTCAGAACCCCGATTGAAAGGAAATTCTGTACAGGCTGAATTTAATTTGTACGAATTGAAAGACAGTGCCGGAAAATGGACTGCCTGTCAGGGGCGAATTATGGCCAGTTTTGAACTCGATACCTTGTCAGCCGCTCTAAAATATGGAGATGTGCTGCATTTTAGAGCACAAATCCGTGAAGTAAAAGGTCCTGAAAATCCGCATGGTTTTGACCCATCAGGATATCTTGGACTAAAAGGCATTTACCACAAAACCTATATCCAAAGCGATCATTGGAAAAAGCTTGATGCAGTTACTGCAGGCAATCCTCTTTGGGGACTTATGATCATTTGGAGAAATAGGCTCAGTAATGTTTTTAATGAACATTTGAGTGTTTATCCAAATGAAAATGCAGTGGCTTCAGCACTTGTTTTAGGATCCAGAAATGATTTTTCAAACGAGTTGCGCAATGCTTACGCAGATACAGGTGCAACACATGTCTTATCAGTCTCCGGGCTGCATGT
>JBIKQC010000530.1:0-3256 GCA_044349855.1 Saprospira sp. | reverse complement strand
TCTTAATATGTGGATTTGTAATCTTGGATCATCCGGAATTTTAGGCTATGCCTATCCGCCAGCAGGATTAGCCAATTGGCCCGCAAATTCTGAGGCACCAACTCCTGGTGATGAAGGTGTTGTTCTTGACTATCGCATAGTTGGCGCTGAAGGTGTTTATGTGCAACAGACAACCACAATCAATACCAGAGGTAACGCAGCTATACATGAGGTTGGCCATTATTTGGGTCTTCGACATGTTTGGGGTGACGGCCTGCTCAGTATTTTGGGAATCCCGGACTGTACTGTGGACGATGGTGTTATGGATACGCCCAATTGCGGTATCCCTTCCAATTATGCCTGTAATCTGACGCAAAACACCTGTGATGCAACCGTAACAGGAGATCTGCCGGATATGATTGAAAATTTCATGGATTATTCCGATGAAGACTGTCAAAATACCCTGACGCTGGGCCAGGTGAATATTATGCATGGGGTGCTGAATGTAGAACGAGTCGGACTTGCAACTGCTCCTCCTATACACAATACAATTCGCCCCTTGAACGATGCACTGCCAAGAGCAGTTGTATTGGGTGTTAATACGGATAATAGCTGTACTGTCAACACAAATAGCTACAATACTGCTGCTTCACCCTCTATGTCTGCCTGTTCAGGTGCAAATCCCGCCAACGATGTATGGTTCAGTTTTGAAGCTGTTTCTTCAGAAGTAATAATTAATGTTTCTAATATACAGGCCACAACGGGCACTTCAACTGCTCTTACTTATGAGTTATTTTCAGGAAACTGCGGAGCATTACAGAGCATGGGCTGTTTTTCATCGGCTTCCTCCACTGTGAGCGGTTTACAGAATGCAGAAGAATATTTTATAAGAGTGTACAGCAATGATGCCGGAGCTGCACAGTCTTTCAATCTCTGCCTTCAGGCGGCAGGTATTGTTTCTGTGAATACAACTGCTTTTGCCGAAGCTATTTCAGTTTTCCCAAATCCAAATAGCGGAATCTTCACTGTTTCTCTACTAAATGTCGATTTAGAAGGTACTATGTCTGTTAAAAACCTTTTGGGACAACAGTTGAGCAATACGATGAGTATTGACCGATTTGCCGAAAACATTCAGGTAGATCTGTCAACACTTGCTAATGGTGTTTATTTGGTAGAATTCAATTTGGCCGGAGAACGAATTGTTAAGAAAATATTGGTTCAAAAGTAGTCTTTCAGTTGATTGGTTACAAAACTAAATACGGCTTTATGATTGTTTTTCTAAAAAGTTGTCACAGATGAAGCTGATAATTAACTAGGAAAATATTCTTACTGTAATATACAAAGAACCGCCCCCTAACAGATCTGTTAGGGGGCGGTTCTTTGTATATTACTTGACTTAAAACCCAAATCCGTCATTAGAAATTCTATGACTTGTCCTAAAATAGGTTTTACACAAAAAAGTAAAAAATCAAGTCGAAGCCAATGCATTTTTGGGGCCTAAAGTAGGGTCGTTCGGCTGAACGACCCTAATTTATGCTGGTGCCTCCGCCATTCTGAAACGCTGCCTACGGCTCATTATTTTTAGTGTTTTTTTTAAGTTAGCAATTCAATTCTATGAAATAGTCATCGCTAGATTCCGGGTTTAAAAAACAGAGGCTTGCCCGCAACCGAACAGCCTCTGTTTTTTTATAGTTTTTCTAGAGGTTAGAGCACTTCAGTATCTTCCTCTTTTTTATCGTATTTGAAAGTCCAGAATAAAGCAAAACCCATAAAGCCCAACAAAAACGAAGAGCAGATAAGTGCACTCATTTCCCCAATTCTGTGTGAACGCGGTTCAAACTTAAACTCTATAGTATGCTCGCCCGCAGGGATACGCATACCGCGCAGCAGGTAGTTGACTTTAATAAAACCTTCTTTGATCAGCTTACCGTCAACATAAACATTCCAACCTTTTTTTGGCGGATAATAGATTTCGGAGAAAACTGCAAAGCGTTCATTCGTTACTTTCGACTTATACGTCAGTTTTTCAGGATGATAAGCTGTCAATAAAATATAATCACCTTCAGCCTTAGTATTAGCCATTCCTTTCAGATAGCCTTCATTGGTTTTTCTGGTTACAGCTGTGTATTTCGGTACCAATTTAGGAAGGGCCTCCAACTCTGAGTCTGCAGTTGCTGTGTATTCAATTGCATCTACCAGCCATGCATTGCCGAGAGCTTCCGGATTTTCCAGCGCCATATCCGGGGATTTAATAACCCAACGAACATTGAGCATACCCAGAATATGCAGATAATCGGGATTTATATCGCGGCCACGGAAATAGGTTTCTGCCAATTCCTGAGTAAGAATAGGCTTTGCAGCATGATAACCTCCTATAATTTTATGGTAAAAAGCACCTTCGGAATTTGCAAAAGGATTGCCGGGCTGACCACCGCCACGTACACCTGCAATCAGGTCATAGACACGGTAATGAAGATTTTTGTCGGCAAGAATTTTTTGGTCAGCCGGAGTAGCAGGCGGTATACCATCGATATCACCTTTTTCTTCAAAACTGTCCTCATTGATATAATATCTGTCAATCATAATCAAATCGATCATTGACAATGCACCTAGAATTCCTACTAAAATCAGGGACTGTTTCAGTTTGCCAGTTGCAAAAACCCAAAGTGCTGCAGCGCCAAGCAGAATGAAAACCAAAGAACGGATGGCATCGCTGCGCATCATAGCAGCACGGTCAGCCTTGATAGCATCATAGAATGTTCTCCACTGCGGGGCCTGAGCCGAAAGTTCAGCAATTTGAGCATCTTTACCGCCCACCATATCTCCGGTAAAACTGTAGAAAAGGACATAAAGCGCAAGACCGCCGGTGATAGCTACTGCAGTATAGAGGTAATTGAGTCTTGTCGGTTTAACTTTCGCTAAAGCATAAAGTTTTTCAATAAAAACACCTTTTGTTTCATCTGTATCCTTGTGCTTAATAAAGGCTGTCAGACCCAGAATTGCCATGACCACCGCAGTAATTTCCACAGCAGTAAATGCCATGCTTACCGCACGGAATTTATTGTACATGGGGAAATAATCCACCATAAAATAGTTGAATGCCTTGAAATTGTCGCCCCAGGCCAGCATGATAAAAAATCCGCAAACAAGGGTCAAACCCCATTTTACAGGGCCTTTCACCATCAGTATTCCCAAAATAAACAGCAGGAACACAATAGCGCCCAGATAAACAGTACCACTTGTGAAAGGCTGAGCACCCCAGTACTGAGAGGTCATT
>JBIKQC010000093.1:0-11586 GCA_044349855.1 Saprospira sp. | reverse complement strand
TACCATGATTCAGTTCCGCATGCTCAACCGCTCCAAAGGTCCAGCCATGTGGAGTCCCCGCGCACAAAGTGACCGCATGCGATTTGCCGAAAAATGGCGACTCATGCTGGAAGCTCATCCCAATGTAGATTTCTGGCAGGAGATGGTGGGTGGACTCATCATTAAAAACGGGGTGGCAAAAGGTGTTATTACTTCACTCGGTTTGGAAATTCCCGGTAAATCAGTGGTTCTAACCAATGGCACTTTCCTGAACGGACTGATACATATCGGCGAAAAACGTTTGGGTGGAGGCCGTGCCGGAGAGAGCGCAGCCAAAGGGATCACAGAGCAGCTTGTAGCATTGGGTTTTGAATCGAACCGGATGAAAACAGGTACGCCTGCACGTATTGACGGACGCAGTATCAACTGGTCTGTCATGGAAGAGCAGCCCGGTGACGAGCCCGCAGGTAAATTCTCCTATACAGAAACTCCTCCCCTGCTTGTACAGCGCCCCTGCCATATCACCTATACCAATGAAAAAGTTCACGAAGTCCTGAAAACAGGTTTCGACCGCTCGCCCATGTTTACCGGCCGCATTCAGGGTCTCGGGCCACGCTATTGTCCTTCCATTGAAGATAAAATCAACCGTTTTTCAGATAAAGAACGCCATCAGCTTTTTGTAGAGCCGGAAGGATGGAACACCTGCGAGGTTTATCTCAACGGGTTTTCCTCTTCACTGCCCGAAGATATACAGTTCAAAGCACTGCAATTGATTCCGGGATTTGAGAATGCCCGAATGTTCCGCCCGGGTTATGCGATCGAGTACGACTTTTTCCCGCCTACGCAGTTGCGTATGAATATGGAAACCCGACTGGTGAAAAATCTTTTTTTTGCAGGTCAGATAAACGGCACTACGGGTTATGAAGAAGCAGCCTGTCAGGGTATGATGGCCGGTTTGAATGCACATTTGGCTATTAATGACAAAGAACCTTTTATCATGCAGCGTTCCGATTCTTATATCGGTGTGCTGATAGATGATTTGATTAATAAAGGCACCAACGAGCCCTACCGCATGTTCACCTCAAGGGCAGAATACCGTATCCTGCTCCGTCAGGACAATGCTGATATGCGACTGACGCCATTGGCTCAAAGCCTCGGTATTGAGGTGGAAGACCGTATGACCCGAGTGGATGCCAAAAGAAAGGCCAATGCTGAAATCAAACAATTTTTTGAAGAAATGAGCGTAGAGCCGTCTGAGGTTGAACAATATCTTGTCGATTTGGGTTCTGCACCATTAACACAAAAAATGAAGCTGATAAAAGTGCTGTTGCGCCCTGATGTTTCTATTTTGGGATTGGCTGCAATAATGCCCCGCCTGAAAGATTTTATTGCACAATTTGATCCCGAGTTTGTGGAATATGCAGAAATCAATGCTAAATATGCCGGTTACATTGAAAAGGAACAGGAAATGGCAGAGAAAATGATCCGCCTGGAATCGGTTAAACTGTTGGAAAATTTTGATTATTCACAAATTCAGGGTCTTTCGGCGGAAGCGCGTGAGAAGCTAAATCGTGTGAAACCGGCCACTATCGGGCAGGCAAGCCGCATCAGCGGAGTATCTCCGAGTGATATTTCAGTACTCCTGATCTTTGTTGGAAGATAAGTGACATTAACACAGCGGTCGATATACTGACTGCTAAATATAGCCTGGAACATGGATAAGCACGGAGAAAATTGCAATCACGAACATGAACATGAGGAGCATGAGCATCATGGGCATTCTCATGGACATTCACATGGACATTCACATGGACATTCACATGGTCATCATCATCATGGAGAAGGCAGCAATTTAGGCGTAGCGCTTTTGTTGAATGTAATTTTCACTGTTGTAGAGATCATTGGCGGTATTTTGACAAACAGTATAGCCATTCTATCGGATGCACTTCATGATTTGGGCGACAGCCTGAGTATCGGTTTGGCCTGGGGCATGCATATTCTTTCAAAACGGGGCAGAGACAGTACTTTTTCCTACGGATATAAAAGATTTTCTGTGCTGGGGGCTTTTATAACCTCAATCATACTGGTTATAGGCTCAGTTTTTATACTTATTGCAGCAATTGGCAGGTTGCAGGCTCCACAGGAAACGCATGGACTTGGAATGCTTGGATTGGCGGTTTTAGGCATTATCGTCAATGGCGCAGCAGTACTAAAACTGCGTTTCAGCAAATCCATCAACTCAAGAGCAGTCATGCTGCATCTGCTTGAGGATGTTTTTAGCTGGGTTGCCGTTTTTATAGGCAGTATAGGAATCTGGCTTTTCAATTGGACTTTTCTAGATCCGATATTATCCATAGGCATTGCGTTATACATTCTTTATAATGTCGTAGAGACGTTAAGACAGACAATGAAAATTTTTTTACAGGCAATTCCTTACGGAATCGACATAGAAAAGGTAAAGTCAGCATTAAAGCAACATCCGATGGTTGCAGATGTGCACGACATGCATATTTGGTCCTTGGATGGTGAATTGAATATACTTACAACCCATATTGTTATCAGCAAAGAGAAAACAAGTTTGGATGAACTAAATCCCTTAAAAAATGAATTGGAGGCTATTTTATTGAAATTTGACATAAAACACAGCACAATTGCTTTTGAATCAGTAAATGACAATTGTTCATTGGTCGACTGTTAAGCCCTTTCGTTTAAAAAATCCTTCAATTTTCCACTACTTCTAAGTTTTTAGTTTAATTTAGCAGCGAAAATTATCGAAACAACATCCTATTATATCACCTAAGTGTCCATTCTGAAATACCGAAAATATTGAAAGTGAATCAGCTTTCATATTGAGAACCTGATTTTCGGTTTTTCTTGCGGCACTATTCAGATTATCAATTATGGATTATTCAGCAGAATCACTACAGCTGCATCGACTTTTGAAAGGAAAAATCAGCATCCGTAACAAAATGGATGTGAGAACAGCCGAACACCTTTCTTTGGTTTATTCTCCGGGCGTGGCAGCTCCCTGTCTCGAAATTGCAGCAGATCCCGAAAAGGTTTGGGAATATACCATCAAAAGTAACTGCGTTGCAATTGTATCCGACGGTTCGGCCGTTTTAGGTTTAGGTAACATTGGCGCTGCAGCTTCAATTCCTGTTATGGAAGGTAAGGCTATGCTTTTCCGTCAATTCGGTCATATCAATGCATTTCCAATTTGTTTGGATACACAGGATACAGACGAAATTGTAGAAACAATCCGACGCATTGCACCAGTTTTTGGCGGTATTAATCTTGAAGACATTGCTGCTCCGCGCAGCTTTGAAATTGAAGAGCGCCTTCAGGATTTGGGTATTCCCGTTTTTCATGATGATCAGCATGGGACTGCTATAGTTGTATTAGCAGCACTTATAAATGCCGCCAAAGTATTGGGCAGAGAATTGAGCGAACTTAAAGTAGTTATAAATGGCGCAGGTGCTGCAGGTGTGGCTATTGCCCGTCTTCTCCGTTGTGTAGATCAGGGTGATGGTTCTGTATGTACTCCGGTTAAAGAAATTATTCTCTGCGACACAAAGGGCATACTTTGCTCAAGCCGTGACGATATGAATGAGTCTAAAATTGCTACACTTGCTTACAGTAATTCCAATAATCTGACAGGTACTGTATATGATGCACTCGTCGGCGCAGATGTATTTATCGGTGTAAGTGCCGGCAATATGATGACAGCTGAACATGTGAGAACAATGGCGAAGGACCCTATTATCTTTGCATTGGCCAATCCTACTCCGGAAATCATGCCGGAAGAGGCTTACAAAGGCGGTGCTGCTATATGCGGTACAGGCCGAAGTGACCTTCCAAACCAAGTTAATAATGTATTGGGCTTCCCGGGCATCTTCCGTGGTGCACTTGATGCACGTGCAAAACGCATTACACCAAAAATGAAATTGGCTGCTGCTTATGCAATTGCAGAGTGTATGCCTTTCCCTACCCGCGATATGATTATTCCGCCGGCATTGAATGAAATGGTAGCCTTTAAAGTGGCTGAGGCAGTTAGAATTGCTGCTTTAGAGGAAAAGGCATAAACAAAGGCATAAACAGTATGTAATATAAAATATAAAGGCTGCTTCGGTTGAGGCAGCCTTTTATATTTTAAAGCTTAGCTATTTCTTCCATGCTGAGTTTGCCTATTTGAGAAGGGCAATAATCATTTTGCCCCGATTTTCCAATTTACCTGCTTTTTTACCTTTAAAAAAAATAACGGTTATTCATGCGTCCATACCCTTGGTCTGGTATTGCCATGACATGAAGAACAACTGCCTCCGCTGAAAGGAACGAGCATTTCATGAATGTCGCCCATTGGGCTCACCGCTCTCGGATAAAGTCCGGCGCCAAAACTGACTTCATTTGTTGTGTAAAAATTGCCATTACCATCCACTTCCAGTGTCAACATTAAGTTACCGCCTACAGCAGCATCGTAAAACTCAATTTTGCCGTTAGGCAGCGGATTGACCAATGTACTGTCATAAACAGTGCCTGCTATTGTGAATATGCCCTCTCCCGGACCACCGCTTTTATGGCAATTGGTACAGGTTTGTCCCATGTTGTGGCTTTCAGTTTCCCCATTTTTGCTGATTTTTGTCTCTGCATCTTTTTTGCAGGAGCTTATAAACGCAAGTAATAGGACTGTTGCGAATAATGATAATAAGAATCTTGTTTTCATAGAAATATTTTAGTGTTACGGTTTATAAACGCAATGTACTTGATAAAAGCAAAGAGAATATATATTTTATTAATAATAATTCAAGGCGAATTCTACAAACAAATATTATCAATTATTTGCCGACCAGATATTCCATTCTGAGCACAGTCTGATTCAAATTATTAATAGCTTCCAGATACCCCTTTCTAATCTCCAGTCCTGTCTGCAGTGCCTGCAGATATTCAACGTATTCAATTTCGCCGCTGCGATAGGACTTTGTAGCATTCTGAATGATCGATTCTCCATTTGGAACTGCAGTATTTTTGTAATATTCCAAATTTTGAAGCCAAAAGCTGTATTGTGACAGTGTCTGCTCCAATTGCTGCTGCAATTGCCATTGTACATTTTCGGATTGTTTGGCCTCTGCCGATTTTTGAATTTCAAAAACCTCCTGTTTGGCCTTATAGGCCTTGCCTCCAAAAATGGGGAGATTTATGCCCAAGCTGACACCCTGAAATTGCGGGATGGCATTAAAATTTCTGACTGTTCCGTTTATCTCCTGCGGCCCGCCCAATGATTGAATAAAATATCCGGCATTAAAATCGGGCAATCGTTCTGTTTGCGCCACTTTTACATTAGCATCGCTGATAGCCATCTGTTGTTTGATATACTGCAGCATTGGATTTTTGCTGAGTGCTTCCTTGTCTGAATTGTCGAATTGCAATGCAGATAATTGGGTCATTTCAGGCTCAATTGGTTCCGCCAAACCGATATATTGCTGCATTTTCATCTGTTCAACCTGCAGCAGCATGTCTATCTGTACAATACTTTGTAAAAGCTGTTGTCTGCGGCTTTCAGCGCTGGTTTTTTCCAAAAGGCGGCTTTCTCCGGCTTTGTATTTGGCAGCAGCAGCCTGAGCAAAAGACTGCAGCAGACTGTCCTCCCTTATCAGCACACCTTTCAGCTCCTTGAGATAAATCCACTGATACCAGCTTTGGCGAAGGTTGTAGCCCAATTCCAGTTTGTTTATCGCAATTTGCTGCTTCAGCAGTACAGCTTCCTGTCCGGCAGCTTCGCGCTGAGCACGGATGTAGGCAGGATTTGGAATGTCCTGAGAGAGGGATATATTCTCATCGAAACGAATGGTATTCATTTGCCCCATAAGGACATTTACATTGGTTTTCGGCAAGGCCACAATCGACTTTTGTTTTAGCTGAGCCGATTTCCATTCCAACTCATTGGCCTGCAATAGTTGATTGTTTTGATAGGCTTTTTCTAAGGCTTGATCCAGACTAAGACGGTTTTGTGCTTTTAAATTTGAAGCAAAAATGGCAATTGTCAATAAAAGACAAAAGTTTGAAATGATTTCTTTTTTCATGTTTTAACTTTATTATATCCGTTCAAATAATTAATATTTTTGTAATCTGAGACTTAGTAAAATAACGATAAGCGTTACACCTACATCTGCGGCAATTGCAAACACTAAATTTCCGAAACCTAGGATGGCCAAAACAACAAAAACCAATTTTATCAAAACGGCTCCGTAGGTATTTACTTTGATGACACGTTCCGTTTTTCGGGCAAGCTTTATCAGAAAAGGTATCAGCGAAAGCCTGTCATTCATGAGTACAATGTTTGCTGTTTCAATAGCACTGTCACTTCCAGCTGCGCCCATCGCTATGCTAACTGTTGACAATGCCAAAGCGGGAGCATCGTTGATACCATCACCCACCATAGCTACTTTTCCGTGTTTCAAAATCAATTCAGCTACTTTTTGTTGTTTATCTTCAGGGAGAAATCCGCCAAAAAATGTCTCAATGTCAACTTGTTTTGCAGTATAAGCCACAGATGCTTGAGAATCGCCACTAAGAATAATAGGCTCAATACCCAATTGTTTAATACCTTTCACAGCTTCAATGCTGTCCGGCTTTACTTCATCAACCAACGCAATAATACCAGCAATACCTTTTCCAAAACTAACGATGACCGTCGTTTTTCCATCAGCAGAAAGTTGTTGCACCATTTGTTCAACATTGTTGTTGATTGTCTCAATTTCCTTTAAGAATTTCAGATTGCCGATGACAATTTTTTCTTTTGGACAGACCAAACAGGCTGCAGTTGCTCCCTTACCGACAACACTGTTAAAGTTTTCAACTTCATGAGGAACAATTCCTTCTTTTTTTACGGCTATAAAAATTGCCTGAGCAAGCGGATGTTCACTTTGCGCTTCAACACCTGCAACACAGGCCAGAAAATCTTCTCTAGTGCTTCCGTCTAAGGGAATAACATCGGAAATTGCTGGATTTCCATAAGTAATGGTTCTTGTTTTATCCAAACAAATTGCTTTGACAGAAGCCAACGCCTCCAAATATTTACCTCCTTTAACCAAGATACCCTTGGTTGAAGCATTTCCTATTGCTGCATAAATAGCCACAGGGGTTGAGATAACCAATGCACAAGGACAGGCTATAACCAGAAGCATTAATGCCTGTTTCAGCCAATGATGAAAGTCTAAATTCAAAAACAAAACAGGTACAATCACTAATAAAATGGCCATAACCATAATAGTAGGCGTATAAATTTTCGCAAAACGCTGTATAAATTTTTGGGCATCGCTCTTATTCGCGGAAGCCAAAAAAGTAAGTTTAACGATTTTTGAAAAAGTAGTATCTTCAGAAATAACTGTTGTGCGAATTTCTATAAACCCTCCATTATTTAATGTTCCGGCAAAAACGTTATCACCTTTGGTTTTTTCTTTCGAAATAGGTTCTCCTGTTATAGCCGCTTCATTTATGGTTGTGTTGCCACTTTCAATAATTCCATCTAGTGGAATCATGTCATGAGGTTTAACCTGAATGATAGTTCCAACGGGAACTTTATCGATTTGAATTTCTGTTTGCAAGTGCTTCACGAAAGCAGACTTTGGGGCTTTAGCAATTAGTTTTTCCAAAGCTGTCTTACTGTTTTCTATTCCAATTTCTTCAAGCCTTTCACCTAAAACATAAAGGACAATAACAACCGCAGCTTCAGGGTATTCTCCTAAATAAAATGCGCCAGCTACAGCAATCACCATAAGCAAATTAATACTACTGAATTTTAATCCCAATATAGCTTTTAACCCTTCGATAATAACCTGATATCCAATTGCAAAAATGAAGAACAAAAATATAAAGGGTTCAAAAGGCATTGGAATGTGTATGTCAACAATTGACAGTATCTCTAATGCAATTACCACTATTACAGCAATCAACAGAAATACAAATTTTTTATCTTTTATAGGAATATTCATACGGATTTTTTATTTCGTTTCAACAAGTAAAAAGTAGCCGGAATAACCAACTCTCATTGCGGGCTTTGTTATCGAGCTATTAAAATCATTTCACCTCTGATTTTGAATTAGCTAAAAAGTACACTACAGGTACAATAAAAATATTGAGGAGTGTGGATGTAAGCAATCCGCCCAGAATTACTTTAGCCATAGGACTTTGTATTTCATTTCCAGGCAAATCTCCAGCAATTGCTAAGGGAATCAATGCCAAACCTGCCGTTAATGCGGTCATCAAAATTGGACTTAAACGATCTTTTGAACCTTGAATGATAGTATCATATAAATTCAAACCTTCATTTTGCAGGGTTTTATAATGCGAAACCAACAAAATACCATTTCTTGTAGCTACACCAAACAGCGTTATAAACCCAATAATGGCGGGAATACTCAAAATGCCGCTGGTGAAGTAGATGCTGAATATACCACCAATCAAAGCCAAAGGCAAATTCAGTAAAATTATACCTGAAATCTTGACATTTTTAAACTCCTGAAACAGTAATAGGAAAATAACCAATATGGAAAGCAGGGATGTTGCCATTAACGTTTTTGATGCTTCCGCTTCCGCTTCAAACTGTCCACCATACTCAATGTGATAACCAGTAGGAAGTTTTATCTTTTCCTTGATAATTCGCTGAATATCATCCACCACACTCTTTTGGTCACGGCCTGCTACATTGACAGAAACAACCGTTTTGCGCTCTACATTTTCCCGGTTGATAGTATTTGGCCCGCTCGTGCTTATCACATCTGCGACATAGGTCAATGGAACTTTCTGTCCATTATGCGTGTCAATAAGTGCATTGCGGATGCGCTCTATTTTTGCTCTATTTTCTTCATCAAAACGAACAACTAAATCGAAGGTTTTTGAGCCTTCATAGATATCCGATACTTTTTCCCCTGCTAATGCAGCATCTACAAATTCATTGAATTCACCAATGGTAATTCCATAATGATTCAACAAATCCCGTTTAGCTTTTATCTGTATTTGCGGTATTTCAACCTGTTGTTCCACACTTAAATCAACCAAACCTTCAATTCCTTCAATTTCTTTTTTGATTTGATTGGAAAGCGAAAACAGTTTGTTCAAATCATCGCCAAATATTTTAATGGCTATGTTGGCACGGGTACCTGACAGCATGTGGTCAATCCGGTGACCGATAGGTTGGCCTATTGTAATGTTTACCCCCGAAACACCTGACAGTTTCTCTCGAACTTCTGCCATAAAATCTTCCCTACTTCTGCTCTCAAGTATAAAAGGAGCATCAATCTCAGAAGAGTTTACACCCTGTGTGTGTTCGTCCAGTTCTGCCCTTCCTGTTCTTCTTGTGGTGATATTAATTTCAGGAACAGTAAGCATAGCTTTCTCTATACTTACCCCAATTTTATTACTTTCTTCCAATGAAATTCCTGGTAAACTTACAGCGCTTATTACCAAAGAACCTTCATTAAATTCTGGTAAAAAACTTCTGCCTAACTGACTGAAAGCAAGCATTGCAAAAACAAACAAAACAACACAGCCCGCAATCATGATCATTTTCCATTGCATTGCCTTTTCAAGCATTCGGATATACAGTTTTTGAAGGCGCTCTACCAACCAACTTTCTTTGTGCTGCTTTTGCAACATTTTGTCCTTTGTTAATAAATAACTGCACAATACTGGCGTAAGGGTTATTGAAACTATGAGGGATGCGAAAAGGGATACTATAAAGGCAATACCAAGAGGCGCCAGAAGTTTTCCTTCCATTCCCGTTAAAAAGAATAGCGGAATAAAAGCAACTATGATGATAAAAGTGGCATTAATAATAGAAGTCCGAATTTCAAAAGAAGCATCAAAAATTACTTTTAGTTTATTTTTTTGTTCTGCTATCGGTTTTTTTGCATTTTCTTTCAGCCGCTTGAATACATTTTCAACATCAATAATTGCATCGTCAACCAAGTCACCAATAGCAATAGCCATTCCGCCCAAACTCATTGTGTTGATGGTAAAGCCAAGCCATTTTAAAGTGAGGATTGCAACAATCAGTGAAATAGGAATTGCAACAAGAGAAATGGCTGTAGCCCGCCAATTCATCAGAAATAGAAATAAAATGATGATAACAAACGCCGTTCCTTCTATCAGTACTTTTTGAATGTTGCTAACGGAAGCATTGATAAAATCAGCTTGACGGAATATTTTGGTGTTAATATTAATGTCTTTGGGTAAATTACCTTGAATATCTGCAATAGCTTCGTCTATTTTATCGGTTAATGCTAATGTATTGGTGGAAGGCTGTTTCAATACAGTCATTATAACCGCAGGTTCACCTTTTAGCGAACCATCACCAAATTTTGGTGCTGACCCAATTTTTACTTCTGCAACATCTTCAATTTTTATAGGATTGCCATTAATTATTTTGATAAGAGATTTCCCGATTTCATTGACAGAATTAGTACGACCAACACCCTTTATGATATACTCATTGCCATATTCATTAATAAATCCTCCTGCTGAATTTTCGTTTACCTCTCTACTTGCTTTTAATAATTCCGAAAAAGAAACCTTGTAAAAATCCATTTTTTGAGGGGATGCCAATATTTGATATTGTTTGTATTCACCCCCAATCACTACTACCTGAGCCACTCCGCCTGTTGCCAATAATCGGGGACGAATTGTCCAGTCGGCAATAGTGCGTAAATCCTTCAGATTGGTAGAATCAGCAGTTACGCTGATATACATTATTTCGCCCATAATACTCGACTGTGGGGCCATTGTAGGATTACCGACACCCACCGGAAGTTTTTCTCCAACTGCATTGATTTTTTCATTTACAATTTGTCTGGCTTTGAAAATATCGGTGTTCCATTCAAATTCTACCCAAACAATTGAAAATCCGGCGGAAGAAGAACTTCGAACCCTGCGGATATTGCTTGCCCCATTTATGGAGGTTTCAATGGGAAAAGTAACAAGTTTTTCCACTTCTTCGGGTGCCAATCCGCGTGCTTCGGTTAACACTACGACCGTTGGAGCGGTTAGGTCAGGAAACACATCTACTTCCATTCTTGAGGCTATGAAAGAGCCGAACACAATCAACAATACAGATGCTACCACTATAAGTAGCCGATTGTTGAGCGCAAAATTTATAATTTTATTAAGCATAATATTCCATTTTAGTGTTCGTGACCATGTGCAGGCAATGCACCTGATGCCGTTGACAATTTAATTTGATAGGCTCCTTTGGTAACCACCCGTTCACCTTCGGTTACTCCTGAAAGCAGTTGCACATTAATACCGTCACTTGCGCCAAGTTTTACTTCTCTTTTTTGAAAACTTTCTCCGCTTGATTGTACGTACACATAAAAACTTCCCTGTTCTTCCAGCAAGGAAGAAATCGGAACTACCAAAGCATTTGGAATATTTGAAGTTTTGAGATACACCTCTGCAACAGAACCAGGAATTATATTCCCAATATTGTCAATTTCAAAAGTTAAAGGAATGAATGGAGAGTTGGCAGACGCACTTTTTCCGTAGGAAATAATTTTGCCGTTCAATTCCTGTGTATTCATTACCTTCTCATTTCCGACTGTTTGGAAATTGGCAGAT
>JBIKQC010000092.1:0-11611 GCA_044349855.1 Saprospira sp. | reverse complement strand
TCGAATGTTGAAATTATAGGAAATACCATTCAAGGCAATATCGAACAAGGAATAGACCTAACTGGTACTTGTGTAAACATCACTATTGGTGTCGATTCAATGCCAAATTTTATTCGTGAGAATGGTGCAGAGGGAATTCGCTTAAGTGCAACTTGCAATGAAGTTTCCATGTTTGCAAACCGTTTTTTCTGCAATTCCAGTGAAGGAATTGCTGGAGATGCAGGTTTCAACAATGGTATTTTGCCGGGGACAGCTGTCTTAACAAATGGCATACTTACAGGAACCGCCATTCCTGCTGCAAGAATCGATCTTTTTTCAGGAACACCAAATTGCATCACTTGTGAAGGTGCAAACTTGCTTCAAACAATTTTTGCTGACAATGTTGGCAATTGGCAAGCTACTATTTCCCTACCAAGTCCAAGTCTAGTATTTATGGCAACCGATCTGGCTACTAATTCAAGCGCTGCATTTTCTTCCTGTATCACAAACACGGTTTCCACCAATCAACATTCATCAACATTTGAGCTATATCCAAATCCATTTAACGAAGGTTTTATGTTGAATACACAAGCAAAGCAATATCGCTTGATTGATATGTTTGGACGTATTGTTTTGCAAGGAGAAATAGTTTCCGAATCTCAGTGGATCAATACAGAATTTATTTCCAGCGGAATTTATTTTCTTGAATTAGACCAGCAGGAAATTCAAAGAAAAAGAGTGGTGAAAATCAAGTAAAGAACCTACTCCTCGACTATTGTATACTTGACGCCCAGAATGATCTCGTCACAAAGATGAGAGAACTGAGCCCTCCGGACAATTACACTTATCGAAAACTATATTTAATGTTACAGAGAGGACTTCGGTCCTCTTTTGTTTTGTTGTCAAATTCGGTGGAGGCTCATAAAGATCGCCACAATGATTCAGCCTTCAGATTTCTTCAGTTCTGGGTTTTATTAAAGCTCAAATTTTATAAAACTTATTAAAAGCTACATTTAAATGTCCCAAATATTTTCTAAATTTGGACGAACACACAATTTTACGTTTCCGACTGGCAAGGCCAATAACATAATTCATACAGTTTTGAATTCCTTCCTATTGCTTCATTATACCCAAAAGATTTGTAACATGTTTCGTTTTATTACAGCACTTTCGCTATGTTTTTTTTCTTTTTCAGTTTTTAGCCAGATAAATAAAAACAATATTACCATTGCTCGCGACAGTTTCGGGGTACCACATATATTTGGCACTAGCGATGCGGAAACCGCCTATGGACTGGCATGGGCTCACAGCGAAGATGATTTTAAACATATTCAGCAAAACATGCTAGCCGGAAAGAATATGTTGGGGCGTGTATTGGGTAAAGAAGGCGTTTTGTTCGATTTCGGTTTGCAGTTTTTAAACATTAGCGAAACCGTAGAAGCTAAATATGAAAGCGATATTTCATCAGAATTCAAGAAAGTATTAGAGGGTTATGTACAAGGCCTAAATGATTATGCGGCAACACATCCCGAAGAGGTCTTATATAAAAAAGCATTTCCGTTTACAGCAAAAGAACTGTTGAAAGCTGCGGTATTGCAAACTACTTTGATGGCAGGAGTTGGAATGGCTTTAAAATCTATTCGCGACGGCCGCATAGAGGAGTTTTATCAGATCAATGATATTGGCTCTAACTCAATGGCTATTGCGCCATCGCATACCGAAGACGGCAAAACCTATTTGGCCATTAATTCGCATCAGCCCTTAGATGGTCGATTTGGATGGTACGAGGCGCATTTGGTAAGCGAAGAGGGCTGGGACATTATGGGTGGTCTGTTCCCTGGGGGCAGCACTATTTTTGTGGGAACCAATAAGCATCTAGGCTGGGCTCATACGGTTAATTACCATACCTTTGGCGATATTTATAAAATTCTTATTAACCCCAAGAATAAAAACCAGTACCAATTGGATGGTGAATGGAAAAATTTTGAAAAGAAAAAGGCCAGACTGAAAATAAAAATTGCAGGCATTCAGCTGTCGGTGAAGAAAAAGTTTTTAATAACAGTACATGGACCCACATTAAAAAACAAAAATGGGTTATATGCCATTCGTTTTCCATCTTACAGTGATATTCGTGCAAGTGACCAATGGTTTAAAATGAATAAAGCCAGCAATCTCAACGAGTTTGAAGCAGCGTTAAAAATGCAGGCTATTCCGCTCTTCAATGTGCTGTATGCCGACGCCGGGGGAAATATTCTGTTGCATTCGGGAGGTATTGTACCCGATAGAGACCCCTTGTTGAACTGGCAGCAACCTCTTGCTGGGAACTCCTCAAAATTCATCTGGAACAAAACGGTTCCGTATAACAGAATGCCCAATGTGGTAAACCCCGATTGCGGATATGTTTACAATTGTAATCAAACCCCCTTGTTCTGCACTGGTTCGCAATGCGAATGGGGAGGCGACTTTGTGGGGCTGCACCGTTTCACATACAACAGGGGTGAGCGTTTTAAGTATTTGTTCGAAACGCATCAGGGAAAGTTCAACTGGCAAGACTTTAACCGAATTAAATTCGACAAAAGTTATCATAATGCGCCCAATGCCACTTATCGCAGCAGGTTTAAAAATCTATACGCACTAAGCGAAACAAAGTATCCCGACATTTCCGATGCCATTGCAAGCTTTAAACGTTGGAACCTATCGGGCGAGGCTGATAACAAAGAAGCTGCTTTGGCGCTCGTTACACATGATTATCTGCTTAAAAAACTCGATGCTCCCTTTGCCTTCTTTATGATTGTAAAAGATGATCGTGCAGAAAACGATTTAGTAAAAGCCGTGCGTTATGCCAAAAAGTTTTTGCTGAAGCACCACGGAGCCATTGACATTCCGCTGGGTAACATACAACGGCATGTACGTGGCAATGTGAATATTCCCGCAAGCGGATTGAGAGAAGTAGCCCGCGCTGCAGATGCAAAGCTCTATGATAAGAAAAAAGGATTGTACAAAATCAATTCGGGCGATGGCTTTATGCAGATGGTGAAATTCAGCAGCAAGGAACTACCCGAGATTTACAGTATTAATGCTTTTGGGGCTTCATCAAAGCCCGACAGCCCCCATTATACCGACCAGATGGAAATGTTTCAGCAAGAAAAATTCAGAAAAATGACTTTCTCCAAGAATGAAATTTTAAGTAAGGCAATTAAAATTTATCATCCTGGAAAATAGGCGAAGCCACTAACAACTAGCGTCAGTTTGCCTGCGCAGCAGGAACAATATTCTAGTCAGAGAAACGAGAGATCGAAACCTTCCAAACAAAATGCACTTATCGACAATAATGTTTAAGGCTATAGAGAGGACTTAGGTCCTCTTTTTTTATGAGCTTAAAATCTTGCGCTTATAAATTACCTAGATACGTGTTTGTATTAAAAAAGCCGAAAAATCAAGGCCTACACAAAGCCCAAAATCCTCAGCGATTATTGGATTCCTAATTCAATTATATTATCGAGCATAAGGTTTACAACAACTGTAGATAGATTTAATACAAAATTAAAAAAGTAAATTTCACTAATAGAGCGAAAGAAACTAAGTTTGATTGGTTAAATAAAATTGTGTTTAAGAATATTATATTATTTTTGTAACGAAACCATCAAACCAAGCAAATATGATAAACCGAGTAAAAATTTCGGTACTAATGTCTGTATTCAATACCGACTTTTTTTATATTAAAAGGGCAATTGATTCAGTCTTAAATCAGGATTTTCAAGACTTCGAACTCATTGTTATTGACGACGGAAGCAAAGATCATAATCGCGAGTTTTTACTACAATACGCTGAGAAACATGAAGATAAAATAGTGTATATTAGGCATAGTAATCGCGGTCAATCAGCGTCAATCAATCGCGGTATTTTAATATGTACCGGTGAATATGTTACCATACTGGATGCTGACGACGAGTATAAGACGAATCACTTAAGCTCCTGTCTTCGAGCGGTGAAAAACTTAGATTTGATTTGTTCAACTACTGAAACTATCGTTGATACGCAAGAAGATTATTTAGTTCCAGATAAAAATGACCTGACAAAGCTCATTCATTTAGATGATGCTATCCTCTTTGGCACCTTATTCGGACTTAAAAAAGTATTTAACAGAATAAACTTCATTAGTGGCTTTTCAGCCGATTCCGATTTTTATGAAAAAGCAAAAGAACAGTATCGTGTAAAGAAATTGAATCTGAGAACTTATGTTTATCACAGGAATATTCCGAACAGTATTTGTTCTACTATAAAAAAAGCAAATTTGATAAATTCATAAACAATGGTTTTCGAAACAGCCCCAATTCTTACAAACACTAATCTCATAATGGCATGTCACATAACTGGCGTGTATGATGTAAATCGTAATACGACACTTGAGGATGATAATTATGAAATGGTAAGTAAATGGGCAGAATCTATAGCGGAAAGAAATCTACAGGGTCTTATTTTTCATAATAACTTCAGCCAAGAAACCTGTGAAAAATATAAAAACGAATATATTTCTTTTATAAAAATAAAATATAATCCAAAATTCAATCCAAACGTATATCGTTATTTTGTGTACAATGATTTTCTGCAACAACATATCAGCCAGTTCAAAAATATATTTGTAACAGACATTTCAGATGTTATACTTGTAAAAAATCCATTTATCGATCCATACTTTCTCGAAAATCCGAGCGCTATATTTTGCGGAGATGAACCCAAAACGCTAAATGATGATTGGATGATGGAACATTCAACTAATCTACGTAATAAAATTCCCGATTTTAATGCCTATGAAAAAATGTTTGAGCATGAAACACTTTTAAACTGTGGTATAATAGGTAGTAATGCTCCGTTATTACACAATTTTATTCAAAAGCTATGTGCTATTCATCAGCAGGCAAACTATGAAAACAAAACTGCTTTTACAGGTGATATGGGTGCATTTAATTATCTGGCCAGAACAGCATTTAATACACAATTGATACATGGTGCTCCTGTTAATACCATATTTAAGATGTATGAAAACGAAAGGAATGATTGCTGGTTTAGACACAAATAAATGCTTTTGCTTTGAGGTTTGACTAAACAAAATTAGTTCTTTTACAAGGTGCCGATACACATGTTTTCTACTTTATAAATAAAAGACTTTTGCACAGTCTTAAAATTGAACAGCAGCTACAAGAAATTGGCAGTTCGGTGCTTAAATGAAGCTTTGTGTACCGCACATGCGGGATTCAGTGCCGCATTAAGGTTTGGTGCTTGGCGAAGAAGCGGGATTAGAAGCACTAAACTGTCTGTCATCAGACTAAATTCGTATTTAATCTAAAACAAAAAAATAAATGAAAAAGAACAAAATTTTAACAAGCATAATTATCTGCTACTCGTTACTGCTGTTTAGTTGTCGGACTAATGAAAACAGAGCTGCAGCAGATACCCAAATAACTGAATTATCTGACAGCGAAAAAGAAGTTGCCAAAAAAGAAATTTCAGGGCGGATTAAAGAAATTATTAACGGCGTTAAAGAACTAAATGCAGAGGCAGCATTAAAACCTTATTCCAATGACCCGGAATTTAAAATTGTTAGCCCTGACGCTTCAGTTACAGATTTTATAAAAATGATGAAGGTTCAATCTGAATCCTTCAAGTCAGTTAAAAGTATGAGCTTTACAACTGTTAAGGAGGACTTCAAATTTCTTTCAAAGGACTTAATCATGTGCACTTGGACAGGAACCAATGAGTTTGAACTCAAGACAGGTGAGAAGATGAAAATTGACCCTTATGTAGGTAGTATGCTGTTTAGCAAAAAAGACAATGAATGGAAAATAATTTATGCCCATGAATCTTCTGCACAGCCCGTAAAAGTAGAATCTAAAAAATAAAATCTCAGCTTTACAAGTAACGCTACAGCCAATATTACCCAAATGGCGTTCGGCTTCGGCATTTGCAAAAGCTTTCCTTCGTGAAAGACAATTATTTCGTTTTGCAAATGTCTAATAATATTTTCGCTTTCTTAGTAGCATTCGACAGACAAAGTTTCAAAACCCAAACTAAAATTTAGCTCCAAAACGTTGTGAGTCATATTAGAAAAACCCGAAATGGACAAAAAATTAAATTGACATATCTAATACTCATACTGACACTGAACTTTTCCTGCTTTGAAAAGAAATCAACAGAAAATGAACTGAAAAAGACTGAATTGGTAGAAACTTTAAAAACCGACACCTTAAAATTCACCTCAGGAATTCGTGTTATCTATCAAGACAGTAAAGGAAATTATTGGTTTGGAAGTCTTCAAGAAGGATTAGCATTATACAACGGCATATCATTCATTTACTTTAACAGTGATGACGGATTGTCGGACAACCAAATTTACAACATCCAAGAAGACAAAAAAGGTGTTATTTGGTTTAATACTCAAAATGGAGTGAACAGTTATGATGGGACAAAAATACTGAATCACACCAAAGCAGACATAGAAAAATCAAAAAATAATTTCCCATTTCATAGCAATGAACCATTAGAAGGTCAATGGATGAAATCAGATAATGACCTTTGGTTTGAGGCCGGTACTAAAGAAGGTGTTTATAGATACGATGGACAAAAATTGAATTATTTAGCGTTTCCTCCTCATAAAGTCCTTAATCATTATGATAATTTATTTGCTGTAACCAGCATATCAAAAGGGAAAAAGAAAATGATTTGGTTTGGCACTTAAGCAGGTGTTTTTGGCTATGATGGAAACGGATTTATAATCATCAATGATGAAACATTAGGCCTTGATAGAAATATTGCCCCACTTCATGTTAGAAGTATTTACGAGGATTCTAAAGGCAGGCTTTGGATTGGAAATAATGGAATTGGGGTATTGCTAAAAGAAGGTGATTCAATAATTAATTTTTCTGAAAAGAACAACTTAATTAACCCTACAAGTGGGAGAAAAGGTGACAAATCAATGCCTGGTACACTCGAACACGTTTTCACAATTACAGAAGATGGAAAAGGTAATATTTGGTTTGGAGACAGAGATGCGGGAATTTGGAAATATGATGGTGTAAAGATGACTAATTACACAAAGAAAGATGGGCTTTATAATGACAATGCCCTATCAATTTTTGAAGATAATAAAGGTGAATTGTTGTTTGGTATGGCAAACGGAAACATATATAAATTTAATGGAAAGACTTTTAAAAAGCAATTTTAAGAATACGAACGCACAACAGCGATTTGGCCTAATGGCGATTCAATGCTTCATATAACAGTTTTGTGCCGCCACCAACATTCGTTCTTCGTATGAAGATTTGTGGTAAAAATCACCAACTTCTTTAAGCTCCAACCCGTTTTGGGAAAGGTTTTGATTAAATATGTATTTTATTGCCAATCAATCACATTAAAAATAAAATAAATATTTTTTCAAGCAGAACTGCATAAATCTCTCATAGGTAACAGAATATTTACTACAAATTTAAAATAGCATGAAAAATCTCTTATCAACTATCTTATTTGTAATAGCTTTAACAGTAAAAGTTTTTGCTCAAGACGGCAATTTAGATAATTCCTTTAACATAGGAACTGGAGCAAACTCTTTTGTCCAAACTACATTAATTCAAAGTGATGGGAAAATTATGATTGGCGGTGTATTCACAACATACAACGGAACTTCCATAAATCGAATTGCCCGTCTAAATACTGACGGCACTCTGGATGCAAGCTTCAACCCAGGAATAGGTGCAAATGGAACAATTAATAAGCTTACTATTCAAAGTGACGGAAAAATTATTATGTCAGGTCAGTTTACTTCTTACAATGGAAATGCTATGAATCGGATTGCCAGATTAAATAACGATGGTACACTTGATCTCAGCTTTAATCCGGGAACAGGAGCAAACAATCAAATCAGGGCAAATTCAATTCAAAGTGATGGGAAAATCATCATTACTGGTCAATTCACTGCTTACAATGGGACTTCAAGAAATAGAATAGCCCGATTAAACACTGACGGAACACTTGACACCACATTCGACCCTGGAACAGGTGCAAATGATTATATTGCGACCAACTCAATTCAAAATGATGGAAAAATTATTATTGGTGGTCATTTCACAGAATACAATGGAATGGGTATAAATAAAATTGCAAGACTTAATATTGATGGCACACTTGATTCTACATTTAATCCTGGAACAGGTATTGATAATTACGTCTACAGTACTTCTATTCAAAACAATGGAAAAATTATTATTGGTGGTACTTTTACTTTATTCAATGGCATTACAATAAATAGAATCGCCCGACTTAATAATGATGGAACACTGGATAACACTTTTAATCCTGGCTCAGGAGCGAGCCATAGTATAGAAAGTATAGCAATTCAAAGTGATGGAAAGATTATTATTGGTGGATTTTTCACTTCTTACAACGGCACTTCAATAAATAGAATTGCCCGAGTGAATTCTGATGGAACATTAGATACAAGTTTCAATCCAGGAACAGGAACGACCAATGGTGTTGTGACTATCACGATTCAAAACGATGGTAAAATTATTATTGGCGGTGATTTCACTTCCTATAATGGAACAGCCAGAAATAATATTGCTCGAATAATGATTGGAGGTTGTATAGTCCCAATTGTAAATATTTCACCATCTATTAACAGTTTAGCAATTGGAAGCAATGCCGTATTTATTGCAACTACAGGTATTTCAACTTCATTTCAATGGCAATCAAACTCCAATAATATGGGTTGGATGGACATCCCTAATAATTTAAGTTATTCGGGTTCCTCAACGAATTCTTTAATTATAAATAACATCCAGGTTTCATCTCATTTACAGCCATTTAGAGTAATTGCCTCATCCAACAATTGCATTGACACATCTAATATTGCAATAATACAGGTAATTGATACTTGTATTAATACTCAAGTAATTTACGATACTTTAACAACAACAGTGACTATTTTCGATACTTTAACTACATACTTTTCTGTTACAGACACACTTATAATAAATACAACAATTACTGATATAAATCAGTCGAGCAGTTCTAATACAATCAAAATTTTTCCAAATCCAACCAATGACTACATTACAATAGACTATGGTAATTTTCCATCATTAATCGGTTATCAATTGAAAATTGAAAATTTACAAGGACAGTTGGTATTTCAAACTAATATTATTCAACAAAGTGATTATTTAAACCTAACAAGCTGGGGCGGAAATGGACTATATTTTGTACACATCATAGACCCGCAAGGAAACACGATTGATTTTAGAAAAATAGTGCTACAGTAGTCCATCCCATATAACAGCTAAAGTTTCAATGGGCTCGGAAAGCCAATAATGATCTCGTCTTTAGGACGAGAATGGTACCTCACTCAATCTGAATTTCAAGCCATTTCCATCCAATATTTTTTTGAGTTTCAAAGCTAGACCTGTGCCCTATTTGCCTCTTTTATTAAATACGATAGTAACCTGTTCAGGTTAAATTGCTCGGGTTGCAGATAATAGTTGTAAGAAAATTAGCATCCTAAGTTGTCAAGAGGTATCCTAAAGGTTTACTTTCATCGATCTGTGCGGCGGCAAAGTTTATCGAAAACAGGGACAACAGCAAAACAGCTATCGATTTAATCATTTTAACTGACTTCATCGAGGATTTTAATTTGCATTTACAACTGCTGCAATCATAGCAGTATTCACAACTCTATCGCAATAGAATTTCAAATAATCATTGAATCTAGCAAATGCAAACCTTAGAATTATTGGGAAGATTTGGGCAATCTTACCATAAATGTTGAACCTATATTTGGCTCAGATTCAACAGCGATAGTTCCTCGAAGTTTTTCAAGAATTTCTTTAACAATGAAAAGACCCAGCCCAGATCCATTACGTTTCGACGAAACTCGGTAAAACATTTCAAAAATTCTCTGATGTTGGTCTTTGGGAATACCAATGCCATTGTCAGATACGATCAATTCGATATATTCGGGAGTTTGCCTCGTTTCAAATTTTACAAAGGAAGGTTCGGAAGCATTATTACTGTATTTAACTGCATTCGATACCAGGTTTTTAACAACAGTTATAATTCTTTTTTTGTCGGTATAGATTTCTTCAGCGCCAATAATATTGATTTGAAAATCGACACTATTGTCGTTGTAAAATTTCAAATCGGAGTTTATCAATTCAACAACTTCACGAATGTTAAATTTTTCGAACTGAACATCGGTGCGTGAATTTTTGGAATATTCCAATATGTCATAAATTATCTGATCCAATCTGTCAATGCTAACATTTGCCATTTTGAGGTAATTTTTGACATTTTCACTAATATCCTCTGTTTCGGAAATAAGTGCTATTAGTCCTTTCACTGACATTAAGGGACTGCGCAAATCGTGCGAAATGCTATATATCAAAAAGTCGAGCTCGGCATTGATTTTATTTTTTTGTTCTTCGAGTCTCGAGTTCGAGAGTTCGAGCGCCCGAGTGATTTTGAGTTCGTGAATCAAAATCTTACGGCGATTATTTATCATCAACAAACTAATCAATGCTGAAGAATACAATGGCACCAGACATTTTACTATGTAAACATCAACCGGAATTGTACTATTAGTATTGTAAAATATCAGATTGGTAACCAAAGAAAAAACAACAAAAATCAGCGAGTATTTTAATTCCCAATTGGCCAAAGCCCCGGCGCATACAAATAAGATTGAGTAACAGAAAACATAAATAAGCAAAATGTTTTCGTCGTATGAATTAAGAATATAAGATATGAGTACAGAAAGTAGGGCTGATGTAATCAAAAAACACTGAGATCCGTTTAATCCAATTTTTTTTCTAAAAAGAATTAAGATTAAAGGTATAAAGAGCACTAATAATCGACTTACAAATAAATAAGATATATTTTGCTCAATAAGCATAAAATCGAAAATAAACCAAAAAGCTTGCGCAATTGCAGCGGCAATAGTTACATTAACCTGATTTTGATCGGTTTTTGCAACTAATTCCTTTTTTATTTCGTCTTCCTTTACTTCTTGCAGCGTAATATCAATCATATATAGGTTTTTGTTTTTGCTAAAATTGACCTTTATAATTTTGCCAATTGTTTTAATAGCAATACTATGGTAAAACTACATCTTTCTTTTGAATTTCCGGGCTATATTTTTTACTTATTATTGAAAATATAAGCTAAAAAACGAGTATTTTAAATGAAAGATTGCTTAATTGCATCCTTGAAGTCCTAAAAAAGAGGCCTATGCGAGATTATTTTATCGCACTATACCAATGGATATGACAGCACAACTCCCGAGGAATATAAAACGCAAAGTTATGAGGCTATACATACCCTTTTTGGGCGATGTACAGTTCCTGCCTATAAAATGGGATTCAGAGAGCTTGCCAATGAACTACTCAAGGACCCTGTCGAAAGAAGATATCTGGACCTAGTGTTATGTTAATTGTAAAATATTGCCATCCTAATATATGTGGACAAAAATTTGTATTTCAATTCAAAGATTACAAACTAGTGTTCTTCGAAAATTTTATTGATATTTTAGCCTGTTTGCAGCCTCATCGGGGCGACATTTTTGTAGCCCCAGGCGAAAAAAAATGAA
>JBIKQC010000529.1:0-3296 GCA_044349855.1 Saprospira sp. | reverse complement strand
TGGGATTTTATACAAAATCTCAGCAGTCTTGAACGTTTGGACTTATGCAAATCTTCATTTTCAGACACAAGTCTTTTGTTAAAACTGCCAAA
Source organism: Saprospira sp. (assembly GCA_044349855.1). Taxonomy (GTDB): domain Bacteria; phylum Bacteroidota; class Bacteroidia; order Chitinophagales; family Saprospiraceae; genus Saprospira. The sequence goes on along the minus strand of JBIKQC010000529.1, from coordinate 3,204 downwards.
TTTAAAGTACTTGCGAATAGATGGTTCTGCTGTTGATACAAATTCAGAACCATATAAATTGTTGAACTCTATTATAGCAGAAAGAAATAAAAACTAGAAGTTTTATCAAGTATAATATTTTTAAAAATCATGAAAGGTAAAAGATTGTTTCAGTTAATCAATAACCTGAGTAGGAGTGAAAAACTTCAGCTGCATCATCGTTGTCAGCTTTCGAATGACCAACGATTTGAAGTGTTAAAAGCACTTTTGGACGCTGAAACAGAAAATCAGGATGATTTTATAAGCTCTTTTGAGCATCTGATGCCCTATTTTGAACGTTATCCCGATTCAGAAAAGGCATCGAGGCGTTTTGCGGATTTTGCCTGTAAGGAAATTGAAAACCTGCTGATTAAAAATTATCTTGAAGAGCAGCAACCTGAAAGAGATTATCTTCTGGCCAATATTTTTAATCTTAGAACCACACAGCCGCTATTTGTTTATTATCACGATAAAGCTGTACAAAGTTCTCAAACTACTGATGTGCAATGGATGACGATGGAATTGATTTCGCATCAGATTAAATGGCATACAAAAGGTCAGTTAAAAGAAGACATGAATATGCTTCGAAATTTACTTAAACAAAAATACGAGTATGCAAATTTGAATTATTATCAACAGTTGGCTCAACATTATTCAACACTCTCCGCTCTTTATCTTGATGACAGTCAGAAAGATGACTTTTTTAAGGATCTGCTGCCCGAAGAAAATCAGCTTTTGGAGTTAAAAACAAATAGTCCTTCAAAAGATATTGCTGCTCAATTTTTGCTGGCTTTGGCCAGATTTAATTTCAGAAACAGGGGTAAACTGTATGATTATATAGAAATGGCAGGGGAGTTAATTGCAGAAATTCAAAATGACTCACTGAGATTAAGAGTACAGCGTTCGCTGAATTATTTACGTATTTTGGCAGGGATTCATTATGGAGATGAGTTATCTTCATTGGTCAGGTACAGTAACGAAGTAGTAAGTATTAATCAGCAATATCAATACAAAGACAGTGTCAGTTTCTTTCTTAACCTGTTGTTCCTTTTACTGAATAAAGAGAAAAAAGCTGTGTACTCAAAAAGGAAAAAGTTTGACCGTTTTTATTTTGATGAAACAAATGATGTTTATCCTAAATTTATAAATGCCCTGGATGCCTTTTTGAATAAGGACATGGACAAAGCACTACAGTTACTTAATGAGCTTTCCTATTCTCAAAGTGATTATGTAGCGCTATGGTCTAAATTGATGGCGCTGAAAATACATACTGATCTTGGCAATACAAGACTCGTGAAAAATTTAATAGGTAGGGCAAACTCGTATTTAGATCATCACAAAGGAAAATTTTTCACTTATGAGGTTTCTTCAGAAATAGTGAAATATTACAAGCATTTTTTACAGGAAAAGCCCATTGCAAAACCCAATGGTTATTTTGTTTTTTTTGATATGTTATTGCCTTAGCTAATAGGGCAAATTGCAATATTATTCGCAGCTGATTAGGTTTAAAACAGTTTTTACATTTATATTTTTGACTTCAAATAATATTGGCCCAAGCTAAGAAGGGCAGTATTTTGTTTTGAACATTTTCAAAAACTATAAATTATGTTTGACTGTATAAACCGATTTCGCGGACTCTGCCATGTATTTAAAAATTCTGCATTAGCCATTGTAATGCTTTTGTTTTTAGGCATATTTGATCCTATTGATACAAATGCACAGGTTTATATCAATGAAGTATTGGTAAATCCACAAACAAGTACGAGTTCATCGCAGTTTCAATCTTTAAAGATGTGTTCTCAACCAACTTATGGTCATGAATATATCGAGCTTTATAATTCAAATCCCTGCGATTCCTTTGATATTTCCTGTTTTTTAATTGGTTTTAATAACGGTACCGGACAACTCAACGGTACTTTCAGATTTCCCTTGGGCACTAAAATAGCACCCGGGGGATTTTTGTCTATAGGAGGGCCTAATTCAGGTGCCACAATTAACCTTACAACTTTCTGTTCAAATGTTCATTTAAGTACCGGTAATGACAGATGGTATTTGCCAAACGGGGACGGTTACCTCATGTTGTGGAACAGTAGCGGAGTAGCTGTTGATGCGGTTTATTGGACGTTCAATGCTGGGGAAGCCAATAAATGGGGTACAGACAGCGATATACAATCTGCTCCATCATTCATTGCAGCAGGTACGTCCTGTCCTGCTGTCAGTTCACTCAGCGGTCCTTCAGGAATACCTTCTTCTTCTCCGATTGTGCATTATGCCGGAGTAAGCCCCTCAATAGGAACTGTAATTCACCGTACTGTTGATGGCGGAACCAGTTGGGCTACTAACGCCAGTCCATCACTTAACAGTTGTAACGCTGCCTGTGTGCCTTCCAATGCTGTAAATATTACCTCTATTACGACAGTAAATGCGTTGTGCGGCGCTTCAAATGGCAGTGTCAGTGCCAATATAAGCGGTGGAGTGCTGCCAATAAACTACCTTTGGTCAAATGGAGCAACAACTTCATCGCTAAGTGGACTTTCTAGTGGAAACTATTCTTTAACGGTAACAGATGCCCTGGGCTGTTCGGATGTTGCCTCCGTAACAGTTAATGCAACTTCAGGAACGCTTACTCTTTCTGCTGTTACACAAGCTTCGACCTGTTCCGGATCAAATGGCTCAGTTGATCTTACTGTAAGTGGCAGTAGCGGACCATTTACCTATGTTTGGTCTAATGGATCAACAACTCAGGATATTTTAGGCATTTCTTCAGGAGATTTTTTGGTAACGGTTACTGATATTACCAACGGATGTATCACAACAGATACTTTTTCAGTAGGAATAACCGGAGCTGCATTAAATTTGGCTTCAGTTTCTCTGCCAAATACAACATGTTCGGCTTCCGGACCCTGTCCTGTTTCAGATTCTGTTCTTATCAATGAAGTGATGCATAAACCCGGACCAAACACTACAACTAATCAGGGTTTGAGAAGAAAAGAATATGTTGAGATTTATAATGCAGGTTGTCGCTCTGTAGATATCAGCTGTTGGGTAATCGGTTCAGCCAATATGGGAATTCAGACAGTTTCAAATCCTGCCTATACCGGAGGATTTCAATTTCCGGCTGGAACTATCATTGCACCAGGTCAGCATATAGTTGTAGGCGGAACTGAATCTCAGGATAATACTTCC
>JBIKQC010000528.1:0-3301 GCA_044349855.1 Saprospira sp. | reverse complement strand
ATCTCTATTGGCAGAGACAGCACAGGTGACCCCAATGATGTACTCTTTTTCGAATCAATTTTGGAAATAGAACCTATTGGAACCGATAGCGCCCGTATTGTGTGGCGTTGGAATTCAAAGGATCATCTGGTTCAGAGTCGCGACAGTTCAAAAACAAATTACGCTATTATTGCCGATCATCCCGAACGGTTGAATATAAACTATTTAGGCAGTTCTATTGGTCGGGACTGGCTACATGCCAATTCTATTGATTATAATCCTGCTCTGGATCAGATTGTCATCGGATTAAGAAATCTAAGTGAATTCTGGGTACTGGATCACAGCACATCAATAACAGAAGCTGCCGGAAATTCCGGCGGAAGATATGGAAAAGGAGGTGATATTCTTTACCGCTGGGGGAATCCCGCAACTTATGAACGGGGGGGCTCAAATGATCAAAAATTGTATGAACAGCACGATGTAAGCTGGATTCCGGATATGCTCCCGGGTGCAGGTAGTTTTCTTGTTTTTAATAACGGCGAAGTCCTCAATTATTCATCTGTTGCTGAACTGAGCGCTCCTATAGATTCTTTTGGTTTTTATACTCAGCCCGGAGCCGGAACTGCATTTGGTCCTCAGCAACCCTACAGAGTATTCAGAGATGATTCAAATCCCTTATTCTTCTCGGGAAGATTATCATCGGCTCAAAGACAGCCAAATGGAAATACGCTTATTTGCAGCGGTAATAGTGGTTATTTTTTGGAAATGGACAGTATCGGGAATCATGTTTGGTCATATAGAAATCCCATAACAGGAACCGGAATTATTTCGCAGGGAACATTGATCAATTACGGTGTAAACTCTGTTTTTGCTGTGAGCAGATATTTAACTGATTATTCTGGGTTAGCCGGCAAAAATCTTATTCCGGGAGATCCTTTAGAACTAAATTTTGACATTAGTCAGTGCCAGATATACAATGGAGTTAAAAACTCAGATAATCAATTGAATACAGTCCATGTTTATCCAAATCCAGTATTGGATATTGTCAATATTGAAAATTTTACTCCGATTGAATCCGTAGAAATTTATAACTCAATCGGACAAATCATAGAAGTTTTTTATAGCCAAAAAACTAATATTAAACAAATTAATATAAGTAATTACAGTTCCGGTTGTTATTTTATACGCATCAATAACCATAAGAAGCTACAGTGTTTCATAAAGAATAACTTATAGTCTTAAAAAAAATATTTTTGTGCATTGTTAAATTATTGACAATTTGAATTTAAGTTCATACCTTTGACCCGTTAAAGGCATATTGGGGAATTTTTTTTAATTCCATTAACAAATTGCCTAATTTTAACTATTTAAATCAGTGTTTTTTTTTAACAATAATTTAAAATGCATAATTCACTGCATTAAATTTGTACTTTCTAACAAAGCTGATATTATTTGCTATTATTTAATCTTTAAATTTAATTTTATGAAAATTAAACAAACGATCCTTGCAGTTATGTTTCTTGCGATTTCATTCGCAGGCAGCATCAATGCACAGGTACTTCTAAATGAAACTTTTTCTAACCTGAACGGTGTATTTCCTGTGGGTTGGACTCGTTTTAATGTAGATGCACTAATACCAAACACAAATGTTGCCTATGTCAATAATGCTTGGATTGTCAGAGATGATTTAGATCTTCCGGCAGATACAGTAGCTATTAGTACGTCATGGTACACTCCAGCTGGCACAGCAAATGACTGGATGTTTACCCCGGCAGTTACATTACCTGCAGTTGGTGCTGCTGTTTTGACATTTGAGGGTAAAGCTTATGACCCTACTTATGCTGATGGTTATGAGGTTCGCATTATGAATGCAGCTCCAACTGCAGGTAATATATTAACTTCTACAGTCCTGCTTACAATTCCTGCTGAAACCGATGCTTTTTCCGCTCGTTCAGTATCGCTCTCAGCCTATGCAGGTCAAACTGTTTATATCGGTTTCAGAAATAACAGTACCGATATGTTTGTATTGGCTATCGATGATGTCAAAGTTGAAAACTTTATAACACCAACACCAGAGGTTTCTATCACTAGAGTAACTCCGGGTCAATACACTGCAATTCCTAAAGGCCAGGTAACTTCTTTCCCTGTAAGTGCAGTTGTTAATAACAGCGGAACAGGAGCGGCTGCTACAATAAACCTTACTACCAGTGTATTCAAATTGCCTAACACCACTACTCCGGTTTATACCGGCACAGGTTCAACTTCAAATCTTGCTACTGGTGCTAGTGCAACAATAAATGCTTCAACTGCTTTCACTCCAGCAGCTCCTATCAATGGAGAGTATGTATTTCGCAGTGTTGTAAGCGGTAATACAGGTTCTGTTACTAATGACACTTTCTTTTACAGTGTTGTTGTAAATGATTCAGTTTATGCACGTGATTTAAGCACTGCTGATAATGCAATTGGTGTTACAGGTGCAGGTAATACTGCTATTTTAGGTAACACTTTCCTAATCACTGCTAATTCTACACTTACTACAGTTCTTTTTGCAACTAACGGTGTAGGCACCGGCCCTGCCTTGGGTGACTCTACTCAGGTATTGGTTTATGCAACAACAGCAGGCGTACCAACCGGTGTTCCTGTTGCATCTTCTGCTATTTACATCTATGGCGCTACTGATACAGGAACTGTAGTTCGCACAATTGCGATTAACGGTGCCAGTGGTTTCGCACTTACTGCCGGTACTTACTTTGTAGGTATCAAAGAATTTTTCCGTACCGATAACCTTGGAATCCTCATCAGTGATGGTATTTTCACACCTAACACAACTTATGCACAGGTAGGTATTGGTACATGGACTCCATTGGAGAACTATGGTTTCCCAAGTGCAGCCATAGTTCGTGCTAATGTCAGAACTGTTTGTGCTGTAAGTTCAACTATTGCAAGTACTAACGCTACTTGTACCAACGGTTCAGGTACTGCTACTGTAACAGCCGCCAACGGTACTGCTCCTTATGTATATGCATGGAGCAACTCACAAAATGCGGCTACTGCAACCAATCTTGTTGCCGGTAACTATACTGTAACTGTAACTGATGCTTCTGGCTGTTCAGTTTCCAGCTCTGTAACAGTTGCTTCTACAACAACTACTATTACTACAAACACACCAACAACTACCAACTCTTCTTGTGGTGGTGCTACAGGTTCTGCCTCTGTTAACCCTAACAATGGTACAGCTCCTTATTCTTACCTTTGGAACAATGCCGGCAATACTCAAACTATCAGCAACGTTGCTGCAGGCAGTTACAGTGTAACTATATCT
>JBIKQC010000091.1:0-11641 GCA_044349855.1 Saprospira sp. | reverse complement strand
ACAAACCCGCTTTGAAGCCATGGGTTATTGATTATCCAGTTCAAATCGGCCTCTCCGCGGCGCATCAGCTCCAGCGCAGGTCTGTTTTTTTGTATGAATTCAATCGTTTCGGAATCGATCTCCGAAACATAAGAAAATTTACATTTCGGCTTTTTTATAAATAACAGCCGCAGGTTATTAATGATGGATAAGCCCCCGTCAAAAAAGCCCAATAACCATTGTAGTTTGGACCATTTTTTTGGATTTTTGGCCATCAAAAGATAGGTCAGATTGGGTCGCAGATAAGCGCGCAATCCTTCAGTTTTAGACAAATCCATAAATTGACCAATGCTTTCGTATAATTTTCGAGCATCTGCCGTGAATTCAGTCATCATAATCCTATTGTTCCAGGCTTCCAATGCTTTATTCACCAATGTTTTGGCAATTCCTTTACCCCTCATTCCCGGATCAACCCAAATACAACTGAGCCAGCCTATATGCTCTTTTTCATAGTGACCTTCGACTTCATTAAAATGCAAATCATCGGGTAAAACACCCAGATATCCCTTCATTTCTCCATTTTCAAAAACCATGATCAGTACAGTATCGTCGGGCCTGGCCCTCGGATTTTTAGCCTGTGAAAGTCCCCTTATTCTACTGATAGGCAGGTTGGGACTTTTCAGATAAGATGCTGTATCAAGATAGTCTAAGAGATCTTTGTGAAGAATTTTTTGAATTTGCATTTTTTAAAGAGATCAGATTGTAAGCTATTAGATTTATCTTAGACTGATTGGTAACTTAACTATCCAATCATTACTTACAGTATTAATTTAAGATTAAAAATACCACTTTACTTTTGTTTAAAAGGTCAAAATACTTAATTTGTCAAAAATTGGAAGAAATTTCTTTAATACCAAAGTCCTGACTGATGAAAAAGTTTGTACCTGTCTTATTATTTTCGATTCTGACAACTTCCGTGCTCTTTGCACAAAACGGAACTCCACAGAATGCCGGTGCACGAGGTGCTGCTATGGGCAATGCCTCTGTCACTTTTTACGATATCAACAGCGCCTTTTCAAATCAGGCCGGCCTGGCATTTTTGGATGATGTATCCTTTACAGCTTACGGTGAGCGCCGCTTTATGGCTGAAGGTCTCAATTCCTACCTCTTTGCGGCAGCGCTGCCGAGTGATAAAATCGGTACCTTTGGTCTGGCTGTCAATTATTTTGGTTTCAAGGATTACAATGAACAGAAAATAGGGCTAGCCTATGCCCGAAAATTGGCAAAAAACTTTTCTATGGGCGTTCAGCTCGATTATTTGGGAACAAGGATTCCAAATTACGGGTCGGCAAACAGTGTGACAGTCGAAATTGGTATCTTGGCAAAACTCAGTGATAAAGTGACTTTGGGTGCACATACCTACAATCCAATCCACAGTAAAGTAGGACTCACCGACAGACTGCCCTCATTAGTAAACATTGGACTGGCCTACAACCCCTCCAAAAAAGTAATGCTTAGTGCTCAGCTGGAAAAAGATATTTACGATCATCCATTCGTAGGTAGGGTAGGATTGGAGTACCGCCCTGTAGAGGCACTTTCCCTTCGTGGAGGAATTGTTGCTGCGCAATTTGCCATGGCGAGTTTTGGCGTGGGCGTAAATGTACAGAGCCTGCGTATAGACTTTGCCACAAGCTACCATCAAATACTTGGCTTTACGCCATCTTTGTCAATAAGTTACGGAATTGCTCCCAAGCAAAAAAATGAAAATTAAAAAAGATCAGTCCTTTCAATCTTTTTACTTTCAAACCAATATTTAGCTTATGAAGAGCGTCCTAATTTTGTTGTTTTCAATATTGCTTACTCAATTCCTCAACGCGCAGCAGCCCGACAGTTCCGATATTTTGGATTCGGATAATGAGACACAGTTTCTGATAGAAAATATAGTGGAAGATGCAGATTTGCAGGAATTTGATTTCGATACCGAATTTGAAAGACTGGAGATTTACCGCAAAAATCCTTTGGATATAAATAAGAGCAATAAGGAACAATTGGTTGCCTTTGGCATGCTATCTGAAATTCAGGTGCAGTCGCTGCTCAATTACCGCAAACGCTACGGACAGATTTTTTCTCTTTATGAACTTATGAATGTACCAACCTTCGATGCTGCAACAGTTAGAAGGATTATTCCATATTTGACTTTGGAACCGATCAAAGATTTGGAGGCTTTTAATTTTAAAAGAGCTTTCAAATACAGTAAAAATCAGGTTTTTGTGCGTTATCAGCGCACTTTAGAAAAATCAGACGGTTTTACTGCCGATGATTCACTCTCTTCCCGCGAATATCCCGGCAGCCCCGATAAAATCTACATGCGCTATCGCATGACCTATAAAGACCGACTCAGTATGGGGCTAACCCTGGAAAAGGATGCAGGAGAGCAGTATTTTGTGCCTTTCAGTCAAAATTCAAAAATAAAATTGCCCGACTATATGTCCTTTCATTATTATATGAAGGACCTGAATAAGACGGTAAAAGCAGTAGCTATCGGTGATTATCAGCTTTATTTTGGGCAGGGACTGACTATGTGGACAGGTTTTGGGATGAGAAAGGGCGCAAATACCCTCAATATTAAACGATTTGCACCGTCCATTCGTCCCTATACTTCTGTAAATGAAGCACTTTACATGCGTGGCGCAGCTGCAACCTTTGGTTTTGGCCGATTGAGCCAATTGGAAACCACTGTTTTTGCTTCACACCGCTTTAGGGATGCCAATATTGCATTGGCCGATACGAGCGACGACGCTTCTCTGGATGTACTCCAAATTTCTTCCTTGCAGGAATCGGGACTGCACCGCACAGAGAGCGAGTTGATTGATAAAAATTCCACGCAGATGATCAGCACCGGAGCTCAAGTAAAATATCGGGGCGAGAACTGGCAGCTTGGCGCACATGTGGTGTTTAATCGGTTGAGTGATTCACTGAATCGGGTTCCTCAGCTTTACCAAAAATATCAGTTTACAGGACAGAACAATCTGATGGCAGGTATTGACTATACCTATGTTTATAAAAATCTGCAATTTTTCGGAGAAACAGCCATGAGCCACAATGGTGGTTTTGCCACTCTAAACGGTTTATTGGCATCCCTGGATGAACGCTTGGGTGTTTCTCTGCTGCACAGACATTACGATAAAAAATACCAGTCACTCACAGGCAATGCAATTGGCGAAAGCAGTGGAATGAACAATGAAACGGGCCTATATCTGGGGCTGAACAGCAGTATAGGTTCCGGCCTGAATCTGAGCGGTTATTTCGATGTTTTTCGTTTTCCATGGCTTCGTTCTGCTGTGGATGGGCCTTCTCAGGGTTATGAATATTTGTTGCGTTTGGATTATGCGCCGGGCTACCGTTGGGGAATTTACGCACAGTACCGCAATGAAAACAAACAGGGAAATTTCAGTGATAATGTTACGCCAATAGATTATCTGCTGTATAACCGCCGTCAGAATCTTCGTCTGCATTTCCGTTACCGTATCAGCAAGGAGTTTGAACTGCGTACCCGTGCAGAATTTTCTTTTTATCAGGACCATGACAAAAGTCGCGGTTTTATGATGTATCAGGATTTGGTCTGGTCCCCAAGTTTTGCTGCTTTCCGAGCGCAGGCCCGCATTGCCATTTTCGATACTGATGATTATGATACCCGTCTTTATGCCTATGAAAATGATGTGCTTTATGCATTTTCAGTGCCCGCTTATTATGGTCGAGGTACCCGATTTTACTTGAATATGAGTTATAATTTCAATAGATCGGTCTCTCTTTGGCTTCGTTTCTCACAAACTTATTTTGCTGACAGAACAGTGATCAGCGCTGGCAATGATGAGATTTTGGGAAATAGAAGATCGGAAGTGAAGGCACAGCTGAGAGTGACCTTCTAAGATATTGATTTGAATATCGATGAAAAAAGTATGGTTAAGTCATTCTCTTGTCAGCACCAATTGAAATAAACAAATTATAAGGGCTGCCCAAATTAATGGTCAGCCCTTATTTCTGATCATTGATTTATATTGGAATTTATTTTAGTTCCAGTAATCTAATATTAGCCAATCCACCGCTCATAATCAGATAATTACCCACCTGTTTGAAGGAATAACGACCTTTAAAAAGTGCTTTTATCTCATCCGATTCTTTGTTGTCGCAGCACATTTTTGTACAGCCCATTCCTGAAAGTTCAATACTTGATTCTTTGTAAACAGCCGTTCCATTGCAGGTATTTACATCCAAATTCAAACTTATTCTACCATCATTATAGGTTACTTTGTAATCAAAACTATAATTTTTTACATAAGGAGCCAGGGCTTCAGCGCCTTGAGGGAGGAATTCAACATCATAAATTTTAAAGGTTTTTCCCATCAAAGATTTGATATCCACTTTTTTCTCGGTTGGAATTTCTTCCGACTTCAAAGGAGAGAGCCAAATGCGGTTTTTATCATCATAAATTACAAGCATATTTTCTTCAAATGCATAGTTCATAGTGCCTTTCAAAAGGAATCCCAATTCACGGGCTTCTTCACCGTCACAGCACATTTCGGTGCAGGCCATGCCATCAATTGTAATTTTATCGGCAGTATAGTTACAAGCTGAATTGCAGGAATTTTTATCCAATTGAAGAATTATTGCATTTGCTGAGAAAGTCACAGGGTAATGTCCTTTCATTTTTTTGTCAACACCCGGTTTTACAATTCGGCTGATTGTCCATTTTGTATCGGGAAGTTTGCTTAACACAGTAACGGGCTCATTTTTAGAAAGATATAGTGAATAATTGCTGCCTTTCAATAAAAGCTTATCAGCTGTTTTTTCGATATTGAAATCCCCTTTCAAAAGACCTTTCAGGGATTCTGCAAACTGACTGTCGCAGCATTTTTTTGTACAGCTCAAATCATCTTTAAAAGTAAGGATATTATTGGTTGTTGAAAATCCTCCGTTGCAGCTATTCACATCCAATTTCAGGGAGTAGCCTTCCGTGCCAAAGCTGATTTTAAATCCGGGCAGAGCGATTATTTCTTTCCCAAAGCCGCTGATTTGAGTGAAATACCAGGTACTGTTATTAAGGGCAGCATTCAAGTCATAATTGGCAGATTTGTCGTTATTGCCAATATTTCTGTTCTTACAGGCTTGGAAAGCCATAAGCATTGTGAGTATTAGGAGGGAGCTTTTTAGGAAATGCATATTTTGAAAGATTTGAAGTTTTGAAAGGTATATTATCTTGATATTGTAAACTTTGATTCTAATACTAGTTTTACGTTAATTGTATTTTTGCGTATTTTATTCCTGCAGATGTACACTTATAATTTTCCCGGTTTACAGCCCCATCGGGGCGATGTTTTTGTATCAGCAGGCGAAAAATTGAATAGAGCTCCGTAGGAGCGGTATTTTAAGAAAATGGATAATAAATAAAATGTCATCCATATAGGGTTCTTTTCCTACGCAGCTTTCGCTGACACAAAAATATCGCTCCTCTGGAGCTGCTTGTGGACCAGGCAATTTGTGCTTTGCTGTTTATAGTACGCCTGTAAAATGATATATTGCCATAAATGGTAATATAGAAAGTTTTTCATGTCAAATCAAAGATAACACAACACGAGATACAAATATGTCATTTAGGCCTCATTTAGCCAATTAATGTCGGATGTAGGCGCTGTATGCTGTACTATGCGCATGAAAATCCTACCGCATATGGGGAAAAAAGCCAGACATATTCTCTCTGCATAATGTGTAAGTGACAAAACCCCGAATGGCACATAATTGCAAAGTTTAAGAGCATAAGTAAATTTACCGGCTTTATATTTGGCTAAAATTTAAATATATTTGAAGGATTTATTTTAGATTATTGCTTCTTAAAGTAAAAATCACTTTCTACAGAGGAAATTTCCCATGGTATCTGTATGCCGCCCGATTTACGACGGACATTGGCCCTTACAGTTTTAAAAACATCTTCCAATTTTGTGTCGTTCTTGCGCATAGCAGCCAAAAGTTCCTGAGTGTAAAGTCCATGTTCAGCATCTGAATTGTCGATAGCTACAGCACCGGGTGAAGTAGAAAATGCAATAAAAGAGTTATATGGTGCCGATTGAATGGATGCCAGGCCATTGTGCTGATTTCTTGAGTCTTTAAATTCTTCCCTATAGGGATTATCGCGACATGCATCTAAAATAATAAGGTTTATATCATTTTCGGCATAATCCATTTCCACCAAAATTCGGCTCAAATCAATAGATTCAAGATCTATATCGAGAGATTTCCTTATGTCGGCATCTACCGGAACGATGTAGTTGCGGCCATCAGCCTGTAATCCGTGACCTGCAAAGTAGAAAAGACCGACACCTCCATCGTCCTTCAGTATCTGACCAAAGTCGCGAATAGAAATTTTTAAATCCCGCTGACTCACATTGGTATAAAGATAGACATTGAAACCCGATCGCTGAAGTTCTTCTGCAATAGCTACCGCATCATTTACAGGATTTTTAAGCGGATTTTTGAGATAGTTTCCGTTGCCAATCACAAGCGCATTGCGTTTTTGGCTATCGGTGGCGTTGCTGAGAGCAGGCATTTTATGGCCTATCAGCTTTTGCAGATTCAAAGTGTCCGCATTTGAAAACGGATCATGATTGTTATTTTTAGTGTTATTATTATTGGCAATTGCACTGTCAACAATAGCAACTTTGGGACGGGTAAAATTTCCTTTTTCCCAAAGACCATCATTTACGGTACCATCGGTTCCATAATAAGTGCCTTCGCCCTGCCTTTCGTTGTTGACATATTCACCAATATAAGTGTCACCATTTTTCCATTTATAGGTACCGTATCCATGTCGCATATTTTCTTTGAACTGCCCCCTGTATTCATTCCCGTTTTTGGAAGTATAAACACCCCGGCCATCGAGTTTTCCACTTTTAAATTCGCCAATATATTTATCTCCGTTGGGAAAAATAAATCGTCCCTTGCCATTTTCGCAGTCGCCGGTAGTGCAACCCTGCTCCTGAGCGAAGGAAATAAGTACAGTTCCAAAAAATAGAACAAATAATAGAGTTGCTTTTAAAAACTTCATATTTTAAAGTATAAGTATAAGTTCTGAATTTGCAATAAAAGACAATTTTTGTTCCATTTCAAATTTGATGAATTAAATTTATTTTTTCCGGCTTGGTATATTGTACCTGATCAAGAATATAAATTAGAGTGTCGGATCGTATAAAGGCTATAAATTTTAATACTATTTGTCACAATTACAATTAAAACCTGCAATTTGATGTATTTATTTTTTTTTAAAATCACAATTGCCCAAAATACTACGCTATTTGTGCTTACTTTTTGATAAAAAGACCCTGAATCCAAAATCAAGCTTTAAAAAATCAAATATTTTTTTGGTACTTGGCAAAAAGTTCTATATTTGCAAGCCGATTTAAAAGCCTGTTTCGTGCATTGTTAATAATTAGCTGAAGTTCTGAAGTGTATATAGCTAAGAATCAACATTTTACTTAATGATAATCAAAACAGCGCCTTAAATGTTATAAATTTTATTCAAAACTAATCGAATTACTAAAGCGATGCAAGGGAAAAGTTTCGTAAGATTTTTTACGATTGCGCTAGTATTGGTCGTATCTTACATTTTTCTGCTGATGATTCCGACAGCACGTGTTGAACGTGAAGCGAAATCTTATGCAGAGGCTAAGGCTGCAAACATTAAAGATCCAGAAGAAAAAGCACTCGTGATGGAGCAGGCTCAGGAATACTACCTGGATGACTCTATTGCAGAAGAGGGCATATTGAATCTAGGATTCAAATCATACTCTTATGAAGAGTTGAAAAAAGGACAACTTTCTTTGGGTCTTGACCTCAAAGGCGGTATGAGCGTTGTACTTCAGGTAAACCTCAGAGACCTTGTCGTTACTTTGGCTAAAGAAAGCACTGATACTGTTTTCCGCAAAGCTATTGATAATGCCCGTAAGGCACAAAATACCAATCAGGGTGACTTTGTCACGTTGTTTGGTAAAGAATATGAAAAATTGGCAGCCGGTAAACCGCTTGCCCGTTTGTTCATTGCCAGCGACAAATTACAGGGTATCGGTGTTAATTCAACCAATGTTGAAGTCTTGGCGGCTATCCGCAAAGAGGCTTCAATGACAGTTGAAAACACTTATAACCTCCTCAAAAAACGTATCGACAAATTCGGTGTGGTTTCTCCAACAGTTTCTTTGGATAAATCAACTGACCGTATCACTGTCGAGTTGCCGGGTGTACAAAGCCCTAAACGTGCACGTCGTCTTTTGCAGGCAACGGCAAGCCTCGAGTTCTGGGAAATGTACCGCGCTGTTGACCTTTTGGGTACACAGACTGCCGGTCCATGGATTCAGCTGAACGATGCACTGAAAGCCAATCCGAACTACAATTCAAAGGCTAAAACAACTACTGCGCCCGATTCTGCCGCTTTGGCAAAAATCGAAGCTATCAAAGCTGATACAGCTCTGACTCAAATTCAGAAAGATTCTCAAATCGCTGTTTTGGATCCTTCCAAAGCTGATACAAGTGATATTGGTCCGCTCTTCACTGCATTGAGCGCAGTTCCGCCACAGGATGAAAATGATCCTTTCTACGGATTTGCTAAAATAGGCGATACTTCTGCAGTAATGACTATGCTCAGATCTGAAGAGGCCCGTCGCATTATGCCACGTGATGTACGTTTCGTTTGGGGAGCTACTGCCGATCGCAATACAGAAACCAATGTTCGTATGTTGCAACTTTTTGCACTGAACACACGCGGTGCCAAAAAGGCAGCATTGTCCGGTGAGCGCATTACAAGTTCATCTGTAAGCACTTCTTCAAAAGGAGGTTTGGATTATGCCGTTTCTTTGGAAATGGACAAAGAAGGTACCCGTCTTTGGAAAAAAATGACAGAAGATAACGTGAAACGTTGTGTAGCTGTTATTTTGGATGATAAAGTTCAGTCATGGCCAAGAGTAAATGAGGCGATTCCTAACGGTCGCACTCAAATCAGCGGCGGTTTCTCTGCTACTGAAGCAAATGACCTTGCAAATATCCTTAGTATCGGTAAATTGCCGGCTACTACTGAAATCATTGAAGAATCAGTTGTTGGTCCAAGTTTGGGTCAATCTACCATCAATGCCGGTCTATTCTCACTGCTTTTGGGATTTGTAATGGTTTTGGTCTTTATGTTGGCCTACTACTCAATGGGTGGTGTCATTGCTGTACTTACACTTTTCCTTAATATATTTATTATCTTCGGATGTTTGGCCTCCTTTGGCACAGTGCTTACGCTTCCCGGTATTGCCGGTATCGTATTGGCCATCGGTATGGCAGTGGATGCAAACGTAATTATCTTTGAACGTATCCGTGAAGAATTGAGAAAAGAAGGTGCCGTCTGGAAAAATGCAGTTATTGATGGCTTTAAACATTCTTACTCTTCCATCATAGATGCCAATGTGACTACTTTAGCAATTGCTGTTATCCTATTTATTTATGGTTTGGGACCAATCAAAGGTTTTGCAACTGTATTGGGTATTGGGGTTGTTTCTTCCATGTTTACCGCCGTTATGGTGGGCCGTTTGATGTTTGACTATTTTATTGTCAGAAATAAACAGATTCCTGTTTGGACCAATGCTACCAAAAATGTATTGGCACAACCAAGTATCAACTTTATGAATTTGAGAAAAATTTCATATTTTATATCCGGTACTTTAGTAGTTTTAAGTTTGGTTTCAATTTTTACCCGCGGTTTCGAATTGGGTGTAGACTTCCAGGGTGGCCGTTCTTATATCGTTGAGTTCCCTAAAAATGTTAATCCAACTGAACTTAAAGAAGAATTAGCAAAAGCATTTGAAGGTTACAGCGGAAGTAGTGTCAAGTCATTTGGTGAAGCCAATCAGGTTAAAATCATTACCAGCTACATGCAGGATAGTGAGAAAGAACCAACTGCTGTTGATGCTATCGTTCTTGAGAGAGTAGCTAAAGCTTGTGCAAGCCATTCAAAAACTACAGTTTCAGATTCAGCATTTGCTGCCGGCAAACCGGCAGAGGCTCAGGCAGGACTCTACTTGCTGGCATCCAGTAAAGTAGGACCTACCGTAGCTGATGACATCCGCCAATCTGCATTTATCTCTTCTATTCTTGCACTCGGATTCATCTTCTTCTATATTTTGATCCGTTTCCGTAAATGGCAGTTCTCTTTGGGTGCAATTTTAGCATTGTTCCATGACGTGATTATTGTAGCCGGTCTTTTCTCTTTGCTTCGCGGTATTACAACTTTCTCTCTTGAGATTGACCAACACTTTGTAGCTGCAATTCTGACCATTATCGGTTACTCTATCAATGACACGGTGATTGTATTTGACCGTATCCGTGAAGAGGCTACGCTGACACCTTCTGATAAAATCAAAGATGTTATCAACCGCTCTATCAACAGTACCCTTAGCCGTACTTCATTCACCTCTTTGACAACATGGATTGTAGTAGCGATGCTATTCTTCTTTGGTGGCGACGGTGTAGCAGGTTTTGCTTTTGCACTATTTGTCGGTATCTTTGTCGGTACTTATTCTTCTATCTTTATCGCATCTCCAATTGTAGCAGATACAACTAAAGATGTCAGTGCTTTTGCTTTCAAAGAAGATGATGAAATTGATGTGAGAGGTGAAGATGTTGAGTTGATTACAGAAGAGCCAAAAGCTTAATTAAGATAAATACCTTTTAGTATAAATAACCTAAAAAATCTAAAGCCGATTCCTGAAAAGGGATCGGCTTTTTTTGGTGTTATTGAGAATTATAAAAATATCCCAATATAACATGCCCGATTAACTCACCCAACCTCTCTCTTTTTCTGCGCCGAAAAAAGCCCCTTCTTTTTAAAAAGAAGGGGTTGGTTATGAGTTAAATGAATCTGCTAAAAGGGAAATCACCAGACATTCACCTCCGGCTCAATATTGACAGCAAATTTTGAAAAAATATCAGCTTGGATATCTTTTGCTAATTGCCAAATTTCAGCACCTTTACCATTGCCATAATTGACCAAAACCAAAGCCTGCTTCTCATGTACGCCGATATTTCCAATGCGTCGACCCTTCCAACCGGCCTGCTCTATAAGCCAGCCTGCAGGTATTTTAACATTGTTTTCAATATCTGTCGGGTAGGAGGGCAGTGATGGATGTTTTTCAATCAGCGATTGAAAAAGGGAAATGGCAATCACCGGATTTTTGAAGAAAGATCCTGCATTACCGATAATTTTTGGATCGGGCAGTTTTGAACTTCTAATCTGAATGACGGCATCACTGATAATTTTAATGCTAAGTGGCCTGTCGCCAATTATGTTTTGTATGTCGCCATAACTGATTTTATAAATCGGCTGTTTGGAAAGCCTAAAGGTCACAGAGCAGATAAAATAAAGTCCTTTCAATTCCTGTTTGAAAATGCTGTCACGATATCCGAATCGGCAGTCAGACCATGAAAATGTCTTTGTTAAACCGCTGCTCAGTTCTACAGCTTCCAGTTCATAAAAAACATCTTTCAGTTCAACTCCGTATGCACCGATATTCTGAATTGGTGCTGCGCCAACAGTTCCCGGAATCAATGAAAGATTCTCTACGCCGGCAAAATTCCTTTCGAT
>JBIKQC010000527.1:0-3303 GCA_044349855.1 Saprospira sp. | reverse complement strand
TGAATTTGCAAATGCAACAGACTTTGCTTGCTTTTGACAAAAGTATCCGCTATTTTAGCTTCAAAGCCATGTCAGCCTCATGAAAGATTTGTTAAACTTTTTTATTTTATGAAACGAGTTTAACCTAGGAAATAACACAAAACCTAATTGACATATAATCAAATTCATATTAAAAATGAAACAAATCTTCTTCACCCTAACTGCATTTTTATGTCTTTCAACAGCAGAGGCACAAATTACAAACGGCAGTTTTGAAACAGGTTCAAATGCGGATTTATCCCATTGGGAATGGACCTGTCTTGCAGAATCGGACAGCAATGCCCCTTTTGGAGGGGGAAATTGGAGTATCAAAGTATTCAGCGGCAATACACAGGGTTGTTTTCCCGGATATGCCTATCAAAAACTGCCGGCTATTTCAGATGGGCAGACTTATATTCTATCTGGTTGGGGTTATGCAGAGACTTCAGCACAAATAGGGCTACATTTTGGAAAAATAAATAACGGAATTATTACCCTTCATGACGGCGACAGCACTGCTTCCACTTCTTGGACTCAATTAAATATACAATCTAGCTTTTCACTTTCATCCGGAGATACAGCTTTGGTTATTTTAGATGCCGGACTTGTGGGTGGGCCAGCTCAGGGTTATGGATACTTTGATTCCGTAAATCTACAGCTTGTTTCGGGCATAAATTCATTGGAACCATCAGAAAATATCCTATTTTATCCAAATCCGTTCTGTTCGCAAACGACATTACATACAGATTTCCATTTACAAAATGCAACACTAAGTATTACTGATATTTTTGGTCAGCAGGTAAAGCAGATAAAAAATCTATCCGGCAAAACATTTGTTTTAGAACGGGACAATTTAAGCCCCGGAATATATTTGGTAAAATTGATCGAGAACAATACTGTTATCGCAACAAAGAAGATCACAATCAGCGGATATTAGCGCTAAAGTCATTGTAAAAACAGACAATTTATTATACTTAAAAAACTATATTAAGTCCATTTTCAGTTAGTCTAAGCGTTAAGGATCTTCAGATTTCTAAAGAATTTCACGAAAAGCTCGGATTAGCAGTTTTTACCGGAAGTATGGGTCAAAAATACCTCATTATGAAAAATAAAAATACAAACAGTCAAGATGAGCGAATTGCAAAAATGACATTCGCCTCAGTATATCCCCATTACCTCGCAAAGGTTGAGAAAAAAGGCAGAAGCAAAGTAGAGTTGCACATTGTAATTGAGTGGCTGACAGGTTTTGATGAAAAAAAACTGCAGGAACAGATTGATGAAAAGGTCAGTTTTGAAATATTCTTTCAAAACGCGTCAATCAACCCTAATGCGCATCTGATTACCGGCATAATCTGCGGCTACAGGGTGGAAGATATTGAAAACAGCCTTACACAAAAGGTAAGATATTTGGATAAACTTGTTGATGAATTGGCTAAAGGCCGTAAAATCGAGAAGATTTTACGCAGTTAATTTTTCGGAAGATGATTAGTTCGAATCAAACTAAAACAGTTTAAACTAAAAAATAAAAATAGGTTCTAGCTTATTAACAGCATAACCAGGTGCTTTGAATATCAATATTTAATAGAATTACATTAGAAAACCCAATTTTATTCTTCATCACATTCTACAGGCTTTCTTTTTTCCAACCAAATATCAATACCTGTGCCCATGCTAGCTTCAGAGCCTTCGCGTGGAGACTGTCTAACGATGTAAGCACGTGTAGTGTCTCTTCCGACAGATGGGTCTATGTAAATGTTGCCTATATGGAATTCATTACCTAAGATCTGAAGCATAGCTTCTTCGTAGGTATTGCAGATAAGACTGGGAATAGATTTCATTTCAGCATCATCCCCACGGTAAAGTTCAAGATCAACAACAGAACCACGTGGAATATTCTGTGCTTCTAAAGGTTTCTTCTCGCCTTTTGTACCATCAACTTCACGGAAAAGTATTTTATCTCCTTGTTTAATGGTCTTTACAGTATTCTCCGCACGACCGGGTACGTATTTCAATTTACCGATTTTTATATCCATACTCTTAAACTTACGCTCCACCTGATCAAGGTCCTGAGCAATCACTTGATTGTAATAGATACTGACAAGAGGTGGCTGAGCCGAATTAACGGTTACATAAATCGTTCTTTTGGGTTTTACTCGATTACCTTTTGTTGGTGTCTGTTCAATTATGACACCGGGATTTTTAAGCGGATTGTAAGATGAGTCTGTTACAACCAATTTTAAGCCAAGTGACTTAATCATTTTTTTTGCCTGGTCAACTGTAAGATTGGTAATGTCAATGACCTTTATGTCCTCTCCATGTCGGGTATAGCCCGGAAGTAAAAGAAGAAACACAATTAACAAAAATAACACAACAACAGCCATCATATATCCGAAGTTTTTCAGAAAATATTTGCTGCTGAGAAAATATCCTAACTCTTTGAAAAAGTTTGCTGCTTTTGCACTAAATTTCATTACTAAAATCGTTTATACTTTTTAATCAATCTGCAAAAATACTCATTTTTTTTAAATATTTATACCTGTTTATGACTTCAGGTTTTTGAATAATTAAGTAAGATAATTAAATGTAAACATAATCTTGCCTTTTGCTGTTATTCTACCGAATCAAAACCTACAATTATGTTTTTCCTATTTAAACAAGATCCCATAAAAAAACTTGAGAAACAATATTTGCAACTTATGGAACAGGCCAGAGACATACAACGCTCAGGCGACCTAAGGGCTTACTCAAAAAAAATATTAGAAGCAGAGGAATTGCAACATAAAATTGATCTCGAGATTGCGGCAAAATATAAAAAATAAGTCTATATATTTACGGCCAATCAAAGTCAGTTTCTTATGTACAAGGTTTTATGCTGCCTGGTTTTTGCTGTTCTGCTATTTTTAAAACCTATAGAAGCCCAACGGGGTTATTTTCCGTTGGATAGTTTATCAAGGGAAGATATAGTATTGGAACAGATAGATCTGCGTTTTGGCAATACTTACCGATTTAAGACTTTAGTAATAAAAGACAGTATTTTCCTAAATATCCCAACATTTCTACCGAAAGGATATTTTGAGGTTTATTATGACAATGATACAAACAGGCTAGCGCTGACCTATTACAATTTTGGCAATAAATCCTATTGTCAGCAGTTTTATAAGGACGGAAGTATGAAAAGTGATTCGGAACATGACCGGTATGGAAACATGCACGGACTACATGTGCTCTATAATCAGAATGGCGATGAAATATGGCATGCAGACTATTGGCACGGAAGCTTGGAAC
>JBIKQC010000526.1:0-3310 GCA_044349855.1 Saprospira sp. | reverse complement strand
TTTTGACATATTTACATATGCCAGTTGAGAATTATTCCATTTTGATCCTAATAGTAAACTAGAAATCAAATCAGTACGCTTCAGTTTTAAATCTAAAAAAGAGGCCTCAAAAAAGGAGCCGCTCCTGAAACAGGTATCGGTAAGATCGGTGGCTTTAAATACTGCATGATTAAAATTTGCGCCAATAAAGGAGATGTTTTTCAAATCAAATGCTTGGAAATTGGCCGATAAAAAATAAACATTATTCAGCAAACTCACTTGATTGCTTGACCGAAAAAGATTCCATTCTGAGGCACCATTCCAAAGTAATTGTATATGCTCTATCGATTTACGCCAATATTCATCTACAAAGCTGATGTTATCCAGTAAGGTTCCCTGAAGCCTGCAAGTAGAAAGTTGATAACCCTCGACCTTGCAATCGGATAAATTGGCATTAGTCAAATCGCAACGTCTTATTTTAGCATGGCTCAAATCTAAACCAGATAAATTTTGGCCTATTAACATAGTGCGTTCAGATTCTTTTAATGCTTCAATTTTTGTATTGAAGGTATCAATATCCGATTTCAAAAGCTCAATCCAGTTATACATATTTTTTTAAATTATTAAGACAGCGAATGTCATTTTTAAAACTAATGGGCAAAGGCCTGCTTATTCTGTTTCTGTTTTTTGATTTTTATGTGCAATAGTCATTGCTGAACCAAAAGCAAGTGTCATAGCTTTAATTTTGGCTAAGTCTTTTTCTGTTTTGTCTTTAAAGTAAGAGCCTTTAACAGTAACCAGCTTAGGGTCATTTCCGGCATTATTTTTAGGATCTTTATCATCACCTTTTTTCTCTTTTACTGCATGCTCCGCTATTTCTGTCAATATTTTATAGTTAGGTAATTCTTTAGCAACATCTTCACTTAATAAAAAGACCGTTGCCTCGACCAATCTATCGAGGTATTTTCCGGCTCGATAAGTCCCATAAGGGCCATTTTCTTTGTAATGTTTAAGTGCATGCAGTGTATCACCTACATTTTCATTGGCAGATTGAAGATACATTTCTTTTCGCAGATCATATTTTACGCCTGTAACTTCGTCTTGTCCTTCCACACCAGCCATTTCGGTGTCTATTTTCTCAGTACCTGATTTGATTTTAGCTAATTTTTTTACAGCGCCCTGCTTACCATAAACAGTATGTAAAACTGCGCCTTGAGTAGCATAGACTTCATTAGCATAAGTCAATCCATCTGCAACAGTATTATGCATGCCCATTATGATAGGTTCTATTTGAGTAGGATTTACTTTAAGTGCCCTTAATGCTTTTATTTGAAGGCGCATTTGTTTAATTTTCAATACTTTTTCCTCATAAAGACTATTGGATGCAGTAGTTGTTGCAGCTTCTTGACTGTAATGATCCATTTCATCGTAAGTAGCTCCGTACATTAAATCAATCCGTTCTTTGACTGAAGCGTCAAATTTTGCGAATTCTTTTTCAACCACGGCACATTTTTTTGCCGTATTCTGCATTTCCTTATCATCTGTTATTTGAGAAAGAATGGACGATTTGTATTCAGTCCATTCAGCATCATCGACCATATTGCGACGAATTTTCACCATAGACCAGATTTCGTTTTGATCATCCTTCGATACCATTCCCTCCGGAGTTAGTACTTCTTCTTCTTTTGGGCTATAGGTAACAACACCTTTTTCTCCCTTAACTTGATCGCCCCCAAACATCCAGTCGGAAGCATAAAGATTGATATCGAACAAGGTTCCCGATTCAACTCCAAATTTATTAAAGAAAGTTACATTGAGCAAATTCAGACCTACTTCTGTATTTTCTCCTTGAAGCGGAATGTCTATATCTGCGGTAAGTGCATCCGATCCGGCCGTATCACCCAGTTTTAGATTTTTTGCTAATTCTGCAGGGTTCTCAATTCCTTTGAATTCGCTTATTCCTTGTAGGGCTTCTACTCTACCAACAATTAGACCAACTGTTTCTTCAACAAAGAGCGACCAGGTTTCGGTTCGGAGCTGAATTAGTCTGTTCATGAGGGCCTTACCTTTTTCATGACCGGGATCAACCGTATCCCATTGGTCCATAAGCAATACATCCTTTGCTTTAAACCAGCTTGAGCCAAAGTTATTTTTTAAAATTTCCATTACTTTATCAGAACTTAAACCTTCTATGAACCCATCCCCCTGCATAGATATTGCCAATAAATCCAAAGCTGTTTCCTCTGCAATAGGCTCATCCATAGATACTCCATATAAATCCAAAGCTGTTTCCTCTGCAATAGGCTCTAATTTACCTTTTGCATTTTGAACATTTTCAGCCATTTGCTGCTTCATCTGCTGAGGGCCTTTTGCGCTCAACTGTTCTTTAAGTTTTTTAGCATTTGCAGCTTGATCGGTATTGTCCACAAAACCATTATTAACTGTAACGGGGGAAGTATTACCGGTATTTCCTGAATTTACAGACTCTTGCTGCCTTTCATTATCATCTTGTGCAATTTTTTCCGGTGGCATATTTGATGGTTTTTAGTTGATTTTTAATTTATTTTATTTGGGTTGCATTTTAAAAAATTTTAAGAACTCAATCTTTAAATTTAGAATAACACTTCAAAAATTATAACTTGCAATAGCGACTAAATTATAAAATAAAGCTGAGACTACAAATATTTAAGGCCTAATTTGTCAAAATTTAATTATTTTTACGGAGCAAATTTAGTGCATTTTACTTTTAAAAGATTAAACACAAAGCAAATAAAATCAAAGTTAGCTTAACTTATTTTAAAAATGATTTATTTTGCTAACACTATTACTATGAAATATTTACTATCTATAATTGCAGTACTGTTTTTGTACTGCTGCAACAACCCTTCAGTAAAAGAAAAGAAACAAACTTTAAAACCAGGCGCTTGGCTTCCAGAAACAGAATATAGACCAACAAATGCTAAAGCATCAATTTTGAATGACTCTGCTGCTGCGCTGCAAATAAGGTCTATGCAAGATCCAACATTAGACCCCGTTGGAAGATTGGAACTGATAGAAATTGCTTACAAACTACTTAATGAAGCCTTGAAGCTCGATCCGAAATACGGTTTGGCAATGACCAATCTTGCTGCAATTTATCTTGAAAAAAGAGACACAAACAAAGCTTTGGAACTTATGCACAGAAGATTGGCCCTAGAGCCTGATATTGCTGAGGGGTGGCAGGCAATAGGAGTATTCACAGATTTACAGGGTGACTCAGTCAAAGCTAAGAGCTATTATGATAAAAGCATCAACATTTATGATAATCGACTGAAAATGGGTAAAGACTATA
>JBIKQC010000525.1:0-3322 GCA_044349855.1 Saprospira sp. | reverse complement strand
TAATTTACAGTAAATAATTTACAGTAAATAATATGAAATATTTTGCTTTTCAGTTCCTGCCATTTTTACCATTCACATGTACCAATCAGGGGCGCTGAAAATTCAAAAGTTGAACAAAAATTGCTTGGCTTTTGGCATTTTGCCAAAATGATGAGGAAAGCGGCTTGTTGAGTAAAACAGAAGAATCTCTGCATGTCATGAATTTTAACGGCAGGAGAATATGCTGTTATGACGGAAAGTTAGGGTGAAACTGCACTATTTAAGGTACATTCCACAGTTATTAATGATTAAACCTCTCTGAATATTTTTCCGGTAATCGATGCTAGTTTCAAGGCTGATCAAAATACTATTTTTTTGTAATAAAGTATCACCGATAGCATCAAAGTCGAATTTGGTAAGTCCAAGGATCTGTCGGCACACTTAAAAAAAATCCTGCAAAGCTTAAACTTAGCTTTGCAGGATTTTCATAATTCAATCAAATCGTCAATTATTTTGAGTTGGTATTTGATTTTATTTTCTTTGTCAGATCGCCTACTATATTTTTAAAACGCTCATCATTTTGGAGCATTTCTTCAATTGATTTGCAGGCATGAATAACAGTTGTGTGGTCACGTCCGCCAAAATATTCACCGATAACTACCAGCGTTTTGTTGCTCATTTGTTTTGCAAGATACATAGACAATTTGCGGGCAGTAACAATAAGCTTTTTGCGTGTTTTCTCACGAAGCTTTTCTACAGGAATATTGTAATAGTAAGCTACTGTTTTCTGAATAAACTCTACAGAAATCTCATTGGAAACATGGTCAACAAATTTACCTATTACTTCACGGGCTAATTCAATATCAATCTCGCGCTGATTTAGTGCAGCCTGAGCAATGAGTGAAATCAAAATACCTTCAAGTTCCCTAATATTAGTTCTGACTGAGTAAGAAACATATTCCATCACATTGTGAGGAAGTTCTATCCCGTCTTTTTTCATTTTTTGCTGAATGATCGCCATCCTTGTTTCTAATGAAGGAGTCTGAAGGTCAGCACAAAGCCCCCATTTAAAACGGGATATCAGCCTTTCATCCATTCCCAACTCTTTAGGAGCACGGTCAGAAGTAAAAATAAGCTGTTTGCTGTGTTGATGAAGATGATTAAAAATATTGAAAAATATATCCAAAGTTTTCTGTTTGCCTTCCAAAAACTGAATATCATCTACAATTAGGACATCTACCATTTGGTAGTAGTTGATAAATTGTGTTATCGCGTTATTTTGCAAAGACTCGATGAAATGATTGGTAAAATACTCAGAAGAAACAAAAAGTACATTTTTATCAGGATAAAGATTAATTACCTCATTTCCAATAGCATGCGCAAGATGGGTTTTCCCCAAACCAACATTACCATAAATTACAAGCGGATTAAATGATGTAACTCCTGGTTTTTTGGCAATGGCAATACCTGCTGAACGTCCAAGTTGATTATAGTCACCTTCAACATAATTTTCAAAGGTATAGTTAGGATTCAAATTCGATTCAATCTTAGTCTTTTGCTGTTTACCGGGAATTGTAAAATTACTGTTTTTTTGAATATTTCCATTGATGACTTTATCGAGGTAATTTTTTTCATGCTCCTGGTTCAGGGAGGTATTTCCGGAAGTAGAAACTTTGGGTTTAGAATTTGATGAAATTGGTTGGAGAAGGTAACGTAATTTACCCATTGACCCAAGTTCCTGAAAAAGGGCAATCTTTAAAACATCAATATAATTAAATTCCAACCATTCAAAAAAGAACTTATTGGGCACCTGTATTGTAAGTACATCGTCTGACAATGATACTGGAACAATAGGTTCAAACCAAGTTTTAAAAGCTTTTTCTTCGACGTGGTGACGGATAACCATCAGGCAATTTTGCCATACTTCAATGTGTGTGTCGCTCATCTGATATATTATATATTCATATCGAACTATTTCTAATAGAAACAATTCGCAGGTCTTTTTAAAAGGGATGCAAATCAATAAATCGTTAAATCGCAATTAAAAAATCACGCAATTTATGTAGTATCAAAAACCCTAATATTAATTTAATGTTAAGAATAGGGCTAATTTCTGTACAAACTTCGGAAGAAAAAAATTGTATTTATCAAATTATTGGTTATCGTATTACATAGAATCGACTTTGTCCAAAACCGTACTAAGATCCGACTGGAATATTATTACATTGTATACATTTTTTCTTCATGTTGCGCTCAAAATACACATCAATACGTCCTAAAACAATTCCTGCCCAGCCGGCTTGAGTAACAAGCACTTCCTTATCTTCTTTGTTTTTTACCAATGTTGGCTTTTCTAAAAAGGTATGTGAATGACCTCCAATAATAAGATCGATATATTTACTTTCTGATGCGAGCAGTAAATCTGAAACCTTTCCGTCCTTATAAGCATATCCCAAATGTGATAAGCAGATGACGTAATCACAGTTGTAATCATTTTTCAGGATATCGGCATATTTTTCGGCAGACTCGATTGGATTGCGATATTGTGTTTCTTTGAAAAGCGGAGCTGGCACCAGGCCGTTCAACTCCACTCCTACTCCTGTAATACCTATTTTTAGCGGGCCTTTTTTAATTATCTTATAAGGCAACACTGCACCATTCATCACAGTATCTTCAAAATTGTAATTGCTGTTGATCATTGTAAAATTGGCATGAGACAATTGTTTTTTCAGATTGTCTATACCGGCATCAAAATCATGGTTGCCTATAGTTCCGGCATCATAACCTAACTGACTCATGAGTTTTATCTCCAGTTCACCATTAAAATAGTTAAAATAAGGTGTGCCCTGAAACATATCACCGGCATCGAGCAGGAGGATGTTTTTTTCTTCAGAACGGATCTTTTTCAATAAGGCAGCTCTTTTGGCAATACCGCCCTGCCCCTGATTTTTACCACCATCCATCGGAAAAGGTTCGATGCGGCTATGTACATCATTGGTATGCAGAATTGTCAATTTATGTTCTGAATATTCCTCCCCTAAATAAGATGCTGCATTCAAACCCTGTGGAATCAAAAGAGAGGCCCCGGCAACTGTACTGTATTGTAAAAATGTTCTTCTGTTCATTTTGGTTATTTTTCAAAAACAAATCTTCCTTCTTTTTGAACATTGATTTTCATTCCTTCTGCATTCATATTTTCTACATATTCAATGATCGCATTGCGAAGGAATATGCCTGTGGCAAACTGTTTCTTATTTTTAAAAAAGTCACAATTATCTCCACCGGATGCCAGATAATCGATAGTGGCAATATTATAAGTCTTATCAGCATCGACAGGTTCCCC
>JBIKQC010000524.1:0-3334 GCA_044349855.1 Saprospira sp. | reverse complement strand
TAGCTGATGCCAAATCCAACAATAAAGGAAAAAGAAAAGGGAAATCATTTATTCTGACAGATGAAGTGAACAATATATCAACATCACCTCCACCTACACCACAATTAGAGATTATCAAAGCAGACATACAAAGGTTGAAAGAAGAGTTTTTCGAAAATAATTTCTCCAATTATGTCGATATATATCACGATAATCATACCATGATGAAATTTGAATACTACTTCGATAGATATTTAGATTCTACTATTAAAAGAAAATGCAGAAAATGGTGTGATGAATTTAACTATGCAAATCATACAATTGCACTAATCACGACTAAAAAAGAAAAGTTTATTCCAGTTAAGGAAGAAGACATGATTCAACTTTGAGTGTTATTTTTTCTCGTTTTTATTTTCAACACTTCAGATTCCAGATACATGGCCTTTTTTCTTCCTTTTACTAATTGAGGTTTTACAATTCCTTCATTGATTGCTTGCATGAAAGTAGGATTCTCGTCTAAAATCTACTTCAATGCTCCTTCCTTAGTTAGGAGTTAATCTTGTTACAAACACTCTTTATAATTGACCTGATTTTTTCAAAGAATTCTTCAGGTTTAATGCTATAAAGTAATATTGATTCCATTCGTACCTTTAAATTTAGAATACTTTTAATTAAAATTATTAGGGTAAAATTAAACAATTTAACAACATCATTTTAGATGTGGCGTTGTATCTAAAATACATGTTGACGACATGTTGTACCAACTAGAACACTTATTAATATTCTATCAGAGGAATAATATATAATGACTCAATATCTTGTTGTATATAACTAAATACCATTTAGATCATTTTTTTCTAAGATTATTTGTACGATTTTCACAATCTTAATTATCACTAGTGATTAGAATATTAAGACAAATATTATTTCTATTTTGACTTTATAATTTAAAATATCATAGTAGATTTTTTGTTAACATGCATGATTTCTTAGTTTATACGACTTACAACTAAGTTATTCACTAGGTATTCCAAATCCAGCAAAATCTACCAAATAAATGTAACCCTGATTCCTTGCTTCCTGGCACCAATTTGCTGAGTAATTTTTACCAGGATTTTTTTTATCAAATTCGATTGTATCATCATAACTCCAAACAGCAACTTCATTTACTATTAATCCATTAACAAGTGTATGTTCTAATAATTTACCAGCATCTTTTGACAATTGACCAATTGCTTTTTCTGCTCCTACTTTAAATATTTCATGCACAAAAAATTCTGTACCATCTTTCCTTATTCTTTTAAGTTTCTTTATTTCTACAAAATCTCCAGAGGCTATATTCGATTTAATGTAATTGTTCCGCCCACTATTAAAAATAAAATCACTTGCTGCCCAACCAATATTTAACTTCTTTATTTCTGGCTCAACAGCAATGCCTAAGGCTATTTGATAATTCTCTGGTAAGTGATACTGTCTAGATGCTTTTAAGGCTAGTTCCCTTTGGAAATCCACAATGAATAGGCGGTATCTTGCTCTTGTATATGCCACAAATGCGAGTCTTTTTTCTTCATTAATTGTGTCAGCAATTTGATCATCGGTTAAAACAGTATATTGATTAAAGGCTAAATTTGAATATGATGGAGTTATAATTACACTATCAAATTCGAGCCCTTTAACCTTGTGCATTGTAGTTAGAACTATTTCGGTTTCATGAGTTGCAGCTGAAATTCTATCTAAATGTTTTTCATATATTTTATACAACTGACCATCATCTTTATAAGTCAATTCGGTAATGAATTCTAATAAATTATCGAATATTTGAATTTCATCTTGTTCTTCCAAGTATTCCCAAACAAGGGCATGTATAACTCTAATATAAAAATGATTCCAATTTTGGTTCTGGTTTATCAGATCGTTTATAAATACACGAAAAGTTTGCTTAAAATCTAACGGAATTTGTTGGCCTATTTTAGATTTCAAGAATAGTATAACTGCATGGCATTCTCGTATACGAGTGAACTCATAAGGTAAGCTACCTTGAATACGGATTCTAATGTTTGGAAGATTAAGTCCTTTGATCTTTTGAAAGCCTCTATAGACCTCATTGTTTGTTCTGAAAAGAATTGCTATCTGCTTATATGGCAATTGCCCAACTCTTTCTTGCATTATTATTGAAATCTGATCCCACCAATCAACCCTTTGCTGTGTCCTGTCAATTATCTGAGCATAATTAGCGATGAAATGCTCATCAGGAACTCTTGTTGGTCTTGGAATCAAATGTTGGTGCTCTTCAGGAAGTGTCAATATCTGGCTTGCTAAAGTCAATATGTCTGGATATGAACGATGATTATCTAATAACGTAAACTTTGTAGGATTAAACCTTTTGTCAAAATCATTGTAATAGTAATAAGGGTCCATTACCTCTCGGGAATATCCATAAATACTTTGATTGGGATCGCCAATAATAAACAAATTAGCCTTAGTTAAATCATTTAATCTGCAGAGCAAATTCATTCTCACCTCATCAATATCCTGAAATTCATCCACTAAAATATGTTTCAATGGGGCTAATTGATTGGTAATAATCCCCGGTGTTTTATTCAAAATTGATAATAATTTTGGTTCCCACTCCTCAAACTTCAAGCCTTCTAGTTGCTCTTGGCAGTATTTTTTTGCCAGCCCATGAAACGTAAATATTTTGATTCTTTTGGCTAAATTTCCAAAACCTAAATCTTTAAATAATTTACCTAATCTTTCTTTTAGTTCTGAAACCACTGCACGATTATACGCTAACACTACGATTTCTTCCGGATTTGCAAATTTATAGTAAACCAATCTTGCTACTCTAAGTGTTAATGTATGTGTTTTGCCGGAACCCGGTCCAGCAACTACGTTAATATTTTGATTGACATCTGAAAAATATATTTTCTGTTGTTCATCATTAAGTCTATTATTTTCCTGAAATTTTATTGCTTCCCCTCTGAAGGCTTTAAAAATAGGGTGCTCATCATCTATATCTCCAACATTTTGAAGATGATTGATTAATTCCAACTTAGTTCTGGACGCAAAAAATCCTTTTATAAAAGAATCTTTTTTATCATCCCCCAGTTTTGAGAGTACTTGTAATGAAATCAATTTTAATTCCCTAATTTCTTGTGTTTCTGTAAATTCATCATAAATATTTTTGTCGTTATTGTCATCTTTGGTTTCATCTATTAATTCAGTTGAATGCAGGTAAATTTCAATTCCGCTAGGAAGCAAACCACCCGTTTTACTATATCCTAATACAGATAATATAAATAGCAAGTCAGATAAATATTGAACATTTCCATTGAGCTTCAATTCGGCAACAATA
>JBIKQC010000090.1:0-11758 GCA_044349855.1 Saprospira sp. | reverse complement strand
AAGTCCACAAAGCATTCACAATATTTATTTTTTTAAGCCTCCAAGTGTTGTGAAGGAAAGAAGGCCAGCTAAAGGAAAGGCCTCCGCTAAAAATTAGAGCTATTAAAAAAGAGGAGATGAATAATTCCAACTCCTCTTCTGATATAATTAATGCTTAAATTATTACTTCAATATTTGAATGCTTTTTGTTGAAAGCGTGCGGTTTTCAGAAACTACAGAAAGGAAATAAAGTCCATTTTCAAAATTTGAAACCGAAATTTGATTATTTCCTCTGAATTCGTTTACATTATATCTTGCGACAGTCACACCCAAAATATTTGAGATTACAATTTCTCCTTCATTGATATTATCATCCAATTTTAGATTGATTTTATCGGCTACAGGGTTCGGATAGACATCAAATGAAATTTCTGAAACATTGTTAATGGCAGCAGGAGTGGAACAGACCTGACCATGGTTGAAATAAATTTCAACAGAATCTCGGTAGCTGGTTCCTACGGCTTCAAAAACATATTTAAAATGGCTGCAGCCTGAAATTCCTCGAGGATAAACATGTGCAGCAAATGAATAATCGGTTGTACCCGGATCCATAAGCAATGTAGGAGAAGTCAATACAGGAAATTGACCGGCAGTGTCAGCCGGAGGACAAACATCCCAACAGGTTGCGTTCAATGTTCCGGCAGTTACATTCAATTCATATTTTGTTACTTTTACATTAAGTGTATCAGTTGTATTATTCAGCACCCAAAGATTCTGACCGATGTCAGAGGAAGTGGCAGAGCCGTTTGCGGTTATAAAAGAATCGTTGACAACAACAGATCCCTGATAGATAATGCGTAAGCTCTGTCCATTGACAGAAAGTACAATAGATGTTAATGCCAAAATAGAAAGTATGATTTTTTTCATAATTAAAACTACTTGTTTGTTGTGCGCTTTTGATAAAATTTAACAATAATACTTATTACATCATTACAAAAGTAATAAAATGTTGTGATATATAACATAATTGTGATAAAATTTTGAGTAACTGTTATTGAATTATGATTTAAAGTGTAATTTTGTATAAAATCAGATAATTCATTAATTGTTTTAAACGGTTTTTAGTTTTCTACAGAACATTATCTATCCTAAGCATTATTTCTTAACACCAATCCAAAAATTATGAAAAAGTCGATTTTACTTCTTTCCGGACTCTTCATGGGTTTTAGCAGTTTTGCCCAGTTTCCGGTCAGTACTACTCCTCAAAACAAAAAAGTGCTTTTGGAAGAATTTACAGGAGTTAACTGTACCTACTGTCCGGATGGTCACCTAAGAGCAAACAATCTAAAAACTCAGTATGGTGATAACTTTTGGCCAATTAACATACATGTGGGCGGCTATGCAACACCCGGTGCAGGTCAACCTGATTACAGAACACCATTTGGTACTGCAATTTCAGGACAGACCGGTCTTACCGGTTATCCTGCAGGCACAGTTAACAGAAGTGTGTTGGCTGGAGCAATGACAGCAGGTCAAACAGCTACAGGCAGAACAAACTGGGCAGGAAACACTACAACTGTGAGAGCTCAAAGTGCTTTTGTGAATATTGCTGTTGATGCTGAAATTGACGAACAAACAAGACAATTACGTGTAATCACACAATACCACTACACAGCAAACGGAACCGGTACAACGAATAAATTGAATATTGCATTGCTTCAGAACAATATTGAAGGTCCACAGGTTGGTGCCTCTCAATTCTATGCTGCCAACATATTGCCTAACGGTAAATATGTTCACCAACATATGTTGCGTCACTTGTTGACTGGACAGTGGGGTCAGGATATTACTACTATTACCTCGGGTTCAACTTCAACAGATACTTTTTTCTATACAGTACCTGCTGCATTGAACGGTGTTGCCTATGATGTTACCAACCTGGAAGTAGTAGCATTTATTGCTGAAGGCCAACAGAATGTAATCAACGCAAGCGGTAAAAAAGTAGCTGTTACCAATGTAGCCAACGTATTAGATGCAGCTGTCCTCGAAATGAAAACAGTTGATGATGTTTGTCCGGGCAGTAACTCAGAGCAGGCTTGGGTTAAATTGAAAAATAACGGCTCTACCCCGCTTACCTCAGTTGCTTTTTCTTATGATGCTAATGGTGGAACTGCTTCTACCTATACTTGGACAGGCAATCTTGCTTACGGCCAATCACAGTATATTACACTTCCAGCACTCACTTATTCAGCTATTGCTACCAATGCTTTTAATATTTCTATCACTTCAGTAAATGGTTCAGCTGACAATATTTCCACCAACAACAGCATCAGCAAAACCTTCAACCTTGCTGCAGAGACAACAAAAAACAATATCGCCATCAAGATTACTTTGGATAACTATGGCTCTGAAAGCAGCTGGGTTTTGAAAAACACTGCAGGTTCAACTATAGCTTCAAGTCCTGTTTATACTGACAATACTGCAGGTGCTCAAGCTGATATTAACCTTACTTTGGCTAACGATTGTTATACTTTCCAAATGTTTGATTCTTTTGGTGATGGTTTGTGCTGTGGTTTTGGCAGCGGCAGTTATCAGATTTGGGCTGACGGTGTTTTGATTCCTGGTATGAGCGGTGCAAGCTTCTCTAATATTGATACCAGAAAATTTAATATAAACTTCGCTCCAACAGGTATTGAAGCAGCTGCTCCAAGTACTTTCAAAATGTTCCCAAATCCAGCAGCTACAGAATTCAATCTCTCTTTCGAAACCACGGTAAACGATGCAACTGTTAAAGTTGTAGACATTGCAGGCCGTGTTATATTGAGCGAGAATATCAGCAACGTAAACTTCCATACTATGAACGTTTCTCAATTGAGCAACGGCATCTACATGGTAGTTATTATTGCAGATGGCAAAACAACAACTGAAAAACTTTCAGTTCTTAAATAATTTATTCAGAGACAGTTTTTTTGGATTGATATTTGTCTTTCCAAAATCGACATCTTCTTTTGACGGGCTTCCTTCTGATGTCAGGGGGAAGCCCAATCAAAAATAAGCAATTTCTGAATCATTCATTTAAATCTAAAAGTCTATGAAAACTATAAGTGTTTTGTTCACTTTTCTGTTGATGACAGTTGTATCTTTTGCTCAGGAAAAACTTCCCAATGTCACAATCAAAGACATTAATGGCAATTCCATAAATTTGAGCGAACTGTCTAATAATGGAAAGCCTATTGTTATCAATTTTTGGGCTACTTGGTGCGCTCCCTGCAAAAGAGAATTAAATACAATCAGTGAACTATATACTGAATGGGTAGAAGAAACTGGTGTTAAAATATATGCTGTCTCTATCGATGACCAAAGAACTGTTGATAAGGTAAAACCTTATGTAAATGCTTCAGGTTGGGAATATGAGATATTGCTTGATACTAATGGCGAACTGAAAAGAGCTTTGGGTGTAAATAATGTTCCTTTTACCCTCTTACTTGATGGCAATGGCAATGTTGTATGGAAACACAACAACTATAACCCGGGTGACGAGAATGAACTGTATGAGAAAATAGTTAAACTTTCTGAATAAGAATTAGCTTTCTTAAAGTAGTTTAATCTAGCTCTTTCACAAAGTTTTGAATTTTTCAGTCAGACATCAAATATTATGAAATTCCTCAGTTTGTCGATCTTATTTTTTTTGTCAGCAACAACCTTTGCTCAGAAAAAACTTCCAAATATAGTACTGAAAGATATTAATGGCAGTTATATAAATCTACCTGATATCACTAATCATGGGAAGCCATTTGTCATTATTTTTTGTTCAACTTTTTCTATTCTCTGCAAAAAAAAATTAAGTGCCATTAGTCACCAATATAAAGATTGGCAAAGAGAAACCGGCGTAAAGATTTATGCTATATACATAGATAACCAAAATTCTGTAGATAACGTGAAACCTTTCGTTAGTGCTCAAGGCTGGGAATATGAGATATTGCTTGATACTAATGGCGAACTGAAAAGAGCTTTGGGTGTAAATAATGTTCCTTTTACCCTCTTACTTGATGGCAATGGCAATGTTGTATGGAAACACAACAACTATAACCCGGGTGACGAGAATGAACTGTATGAGAAAATAGTTAAACTTTCTGCGGAGTAAAATCTAATTCATGAAATCTTTTAACCTATCAATATGGGCTGTATGCATTTTTACAGCCCAATTTTCTTTTGGGCAATTTGATAAACTTCAGCTTGGAACCATTACGGGAAACATAGAAGCAACCTATC
The DNA here is from genome assembly GCA_044349855.1 of Saprospira sp. Classification (GTDB taxonomy): domain Bacteria; phylum Bacteroidota; class Bacteroidia; order Chitinophagales; family Saprospiraceae; genus Saprospira. The sequence continues at coordinate 7,507 of JBIKQC010000090.1, read as the reverse complement.
AGTTTTATAGGCCAGATTCGACCATAAATGCTCAGGTTCCGCCCGAAAAAGGCGCAATGAATTCATTCGCCAATATCAATTACCGTAACAGCTTTTTTAAAGCAGGTGTTCGTTTCGAAAGTTATTTACCCGTTCTGCTCGGTTATCCGCAGCGTTTTAAAGGCTCGGGACTCGGTTACCGCTATGCGGGCTTTTCGGGAAAAAATCTTGAAGTCACAGTAGGTAACTTCTATGATCAGTTCGGCAGCGGCATGGTTTTCCGCTCTTTCGAAGAAAGACAATTGGGTATCGACAATGCCATGGATGGCGTTCATTTGAAATACCGGCCCTACAAAGGTGTTGAACTGACCGGCTTGGCCGGTAAACAACGTTTCGAGTTCGACAGCAGACTGGTCGACGGACAGGGTATAGTAAGAGGTGTCAATGCCGAGCTCGATTTCCGAAGTATGTTCCCCAAGATCGACAGTATCGGACTCCAATTGACTGTCGGCGGCAGTTTTGTAAGTAAATTTCAAAGAGACCAGAATACAATTCTTATACTTCCCGAAAATGTTGCAGCCTATTCCGGCAGAATGAAAATTGGTTATAAAGACTTTTTCCTTTCGGGTGAATATGTCATAAAAGAAAATGACCCTTCAACCAATAACGGCTATATTTATAAAAACGGCCACGGTCTTTTACTCAATGCCGGTTATAGCCGCAAAGGATTTGGTGTTTTGCTTCAGGCAAAGTCTATCGATAATATGAGCTTCCGTTCAGATCGTGGCGCAACCCTTACAGACCTGCAAATCAACTTCCTGCCTGCGCTCACAAAGACGCATACCTACAACTTAGCGGCTACACTTTATCCATACGCTACAATACCTACAGGTGAAATAGCATATCAGGCCGATATTATGTACACCATACCAAAGGGGACAAAGTTAGGCGGTAAATATGGTACCAAAATCAATGTTAACTTTTCCACAGCCTATGATGTCAGCAGAAGATCGATTCTTTACGATAGTCTACTACGTGGCTACACTGCCACGCCATTCGGCATGAGCGACAGTCTCTTTTTTAGAGATTTTAATATTGAGATCAGTCGAAAAATCAATAAAAAATTGTTGGTGAATCTGGTGTATTATAATCAGGCCTTCAATGCTTCGGCAAACATAGTAGCACAGACTCTTGGCTATATTTACACCAATATTGGCGTGGTTGACCTGACTTATAAATTAAATAAAAAACATAGCCTTCGCGGTGAATTGCAGGGACTATGGACCAAACAGGACAAGGGCGATTGGGCAACTGTTTTATTGGAATATTCCATATCTCCGCATTGGACCTTTGCTGTCATTGACCAATGGAATTATGGGAATGATGTTGCAGCTCAAAGGGTGCACTATCTACTCGGTTCAGTAACATATATTACTGGCTCAACACGTTTTATGTTGAATGTGGGTAAACAGCGCGCAGGGATTTTCTGTGTTGGCGGAATTTGCCGTCAGGTTCCAGCATCAAATGGTTTTACCTTTAGCTTTACGCACAGCTTTTAACCAATAGAATTATTATCTTTGATTCAATAAATTGATAAAATCATGAAAAAGATATTTTTGTTTTTTGCTGCAGTCTCAGTATTTTACTCCTGCGATCGAGTTAAAAACCCTATTCCAATTGATTCTGCATCCTATGATATAACACTCTTCCCGGGAAACTTTGCTACACAGTACAATTATCCCACCTTTAGTCAAAACAATAACACAAATGTGAATGTGCTGATTGAAGACTATACAGGTCATCAATGCGGAAATTGCCCTGCAGCAGGTACCGTTGGTAAAAATATTGAAGATGCCAATCCGGGACGTGTTTTTACGATCAGCGAACATGCAGGCTATGGTGGCATTTCTCAATATCAGCGCGTGCACACAGCTGACGAACCGGAATATCCGAAGTATAATCGCGATTTTACCAATGAAGCAGGATTAACTTATGTCAATTCCATTGTTGGAATTCCCGGCAATCCTTACGGATTAGTCAACAGAAAACCTCTTTCCGGTTCAAATAGTCTATGGATTCCTCACGGACAATGGCAGCAGTATGTTGACAATATACTTCAAGCTAATAATCTCAAAGCCAATATTCAGGCGGTCGTGAATTATTATGATGAAACTGATGCGCTTTTTGTACACGTTGAAGCTGAAACAAAAACTGCTTTGACCGGCAACTACAATCTTGTCGTCTATGCAATTGCAAAAGAGGTAATTGACTGGCAAAAAAACTATTCTGTATTTCCAAGTGATATAGAATTTTATCAGCACCATAACGTTCACATAGGTAATGTGAACGGTATTTGGGGGGATCCAATTTTTAACGGTGAAATTGCAAGCGGTACCAAAATCAGAAAGGACTATACCTATAAAATCAAAGAAAATTTCAAAGATTTAGAATATGCGGTTGTTGCATACCTTATGAATGCAGATACTTATGAAGTACTGCAGGTTATTATGGTAGAACCTTAAACCCAAAATCTGGCATGGCTCATAGAATTATTTTGCTAGCTTAAGAAAATATTAAAAATTATGAGCCGTATGCAGGGTTTCAGAATGGCCGGAGGTAGCGGCATATTTAAGTGGCCATTTCGGGAACAGCACTGATAAAAAAGGCTTTTGCATTTTGGGAAATACAGCAGGTAATGTTTCAGGCATAATAACTTCTCCCGCTCAGAATCTCTTCAAAGTTGACTTTTATAAATTCCGGATTAATATTAGTTAAGATATAATGATATCTTTTTGTGTATACATCGAAATTTTCCATACAATAAATTATTTTTTTGAGTGCTATATCCCAACCGGGTTCAGCATACTGTTTTAAAAGTTTCAAAGACCTATTCGCCAATAATTTGTCATTGGAATTAAAATAAACTTTCAGTATATCAGTATAAAGCTCCTGAGGCAGTCCTCCATTTTTAAGGAGCTCCAATGCCAATAATATATTTTCCTTATTTCTTGTACGAATAAGACTTCTAATTTTCTGTACAGCATCACCTGTATCGGATAAGAGATAGGGCGGATTGTCTTTCGTAAGAAAATCCATGAGTCCTGATATCGTAATCAGTTCCCTTTTGCCTTCCAAGAGCTGGCCTAAATCTTCAGATTGGAGAATATCGGGATTTACAACTATTTTAGTAACATTTCCGGAAAGCTCTTTTGCAATTTTTATCCCTTTTGCTTTTGTAGCAACTTTGATTTCACTATCAACTATTGTACCATCCCAAAAAAATATTAATTCTCCCGATTTGTATACAATGTCATTATTGTCAACAAATTTTGCATAAGCAATTTCATTGGTGTTAAAATACTTTATTTGAATCAGTTCTTTCAGCCGATTCAATTTCCTGTTGCTTTGATACCTAAAATCTTCTGTATGTAGCATCGCGAGTTCTCTCTTCAGTTCACTATCCGCAGATTTATAAAAATCTGCATTTAAAAGTTTTGATAGTGCAATATGACAGGTTAGTTTTTTTGATTTACCGGAACTAAGCCAATCCAGTATTACTGTCGGGAGCAGCATTTTTTTTTCTGTCCCAATATCCAGCGTAGTCAGTTTTTTCAGTTTAAAAAGTTCCTCGGGCAATACATCGAATAGGTTATTATCAATTTTCAAACTTTCCAAATTGCTTATTTCCAAGATCTGTTGAGGAAATTCCTTGATCCGGTTGTTGCTCAAATTCATAAATTTTAGTTTTTTGAGCATTGCGAAACCCGGGTCTATTCGTTCAATTCTATTAAAACTAAGATCGATATTTTTTAAATTTTTCAGTTCTGAAATCACCAGAGGGATATGATCCAAGCAATTGTCAACGATAGAAATGGATTGCAGTTTTTTGTATGTTAATAGCAGTTTGGGAACAGATTCCAAATTATTTGACTTTAAGACCACAGACTTCAGATTTCGGAATTTTTTGAAAACCTTATAAAACTGTTCTATTGAAGCGCCGCAAAAAATAAATTCCTCCACTTGGGAAGCTGAAAAATCAGCATCAGTAAGATTTACTAAATCGGTATTGTCAATATTTAGCTTTTTTAGGGAAGATATGTTCAAAACATCTTCGCTTATTTTCCTAAAACTGCACTCAATAAAGTTTATTTCATCAAGATTTACCAAACCTTGAATGCCATCAGGAATTATATTAAAACTACATCTTTTAAAGACAATTGATTTGAGATTCACTAAATCATAGATTCTTTTAGGGAAATGATAGGACGCTGGATAGTCAGTCAAAATAAGTACTTCAAGATTTTCTAACTTGCCGATATTTGAAATTTCAGATTGTTTTGCTTCTTTGTAATTCAATTCCAAACAGATGGCAGTTTTTTTATTTGCCAAAGCTGCATCAAATTGATAAAATACTCTTTGCATAGTTAAATTCTTTGTCTGTCAAAAAAAAATAGTTTTAGCAAAGACTAAAACTATTAACAAAAAATATCCTGATAAAAACATAAATCAATAAAAGCACTTCCCTTCCTTTGCCATTCTCCTAAGCAGGGGAGAACAGCGGTATCTGTCCTCATGATACTCATTATATAAAGTATCCAAATGATCGACAACTTCCTGAATGCCGATTTCATCTGCCCATTTCAGCAGGCCTTTTGGATAATTTACACCATTGGTCATGGCAGAATCAATTGCTTCGCGCGAAGCGACATTCCAAAACAGTGCATCTGCCGCCTCATTGATGAGCATGGCAAGGACACGGTTCAGAATCATTTGTCCCAATGCAGCATCTTTATTGGGTTGCGGCTGTATAGTACCCTCGGCGTAGTTATAATGTCCGCGGCCGGTTTTGCGGCCCAGATAACCTGCTTCGGCTAAACGCTTTTGTGTAAAGGCCGGTTTGTAGCGGGGATCGAAGTAGAAAGCTGAAAAAACAGTTTCTGTTACGGTGTAATTAATATCATTGCCGATATAATCCATGAGGGTAAAAGGTCCCATGCGGAAAGCGCCCAATTCTGTCATCGCCCAGTCGATAGTTGCAATATCGGCCAGTCCTTCTTCTAGAATACGCAGGGCCTCGCCGTAGAAAGGACGAGCCACTCTGTTCACGATAAAACCGGGAGTATCTTTTGTTAATACAGTCAGTTTTTCCCAACTGTCTATGATGGCTTTTGCTTTATCGGTGGTTTGGGGTGCGGTCTGCACTGCCGGAATAATCTCCACCAGCTTCATGAGCGGAGCGGGATTGAAAAAGTGAATACCGATAACTCTTTCCGGTTTCTGACAGGCCGCTGCAATCGAGGCAATCGAGAGCGAAGATGTGTTGCTTGCCAAAATACAGTCGGTACCGACAATGCCTTCCAATTTTGCAAAAACAGATTTTTTTATCTCGAGATTCTCGATAATGGCTTCGATGATCAGTTCGCAGCCGGCATATTCCTCCATTTTGTCGGTGCTGTGAATGCGGCTAAGCAGTGCATTTTTGACTTCCTCGGTCATTTTGCCTTTTTCCACTACCTTGGTCAGGGTTTTTTGCATCGTATCCATTGCTTTTTCAATGGCCTTGATATTGGTATCAAAGAGGACAACATCGTGTCCGTATGTTGCTGCTACCTGTGCTATGCCGCTGCCCATGGAGCCGGCACCGAGAACGCCTATTTTCATATATTTAGATTGTCAGATTTGTATTAGGTAGAGAGTAGAGAGTAGCGGGTATTGGAGCCTAAAGCCTCCTTCAGCTTTGTCAATTTTTGTTCATTAAAATATCATGTCACCCTTTCGGGGTTTTTGTCTTGTCTTTTATTTTTATTACAATCATTTCACCCTCAGGGTTATCGAATACTGAAAATTTGTAACTTGATATAGATCAAGAAAATCCGCACATCCGCACATCACCACATCCGCACATCAATATAGATCAAGTAAAATCCGCACATCGCCACATCCGCACATCACCACATCATTCCCCCTTAAAAACCGGTTTTCTCTTTTCTAAAAAGGCATTAACCCCTTCTTTATAATCATAGCTTTCTCCCGCAAGTACCTGCAGTTCGCCTTCCATATCCAGCTGCTGATCGAGGTTATGATTGAATCCTGCATTGATGAGTCTTTTGGTCATGCCCAATGCTTTGGTGGGCATAGCTGCAAGCCTCGCAGCCAATTCCTCTATAAAGAATGCCAATTCTGTTTCATCAATAGCTTTATAAATAAGGCCCATACTTTCTGCTTCTTCGGCTGTGACTTTGTCACTAAGCATCATGAGGGCAGTGGCGCGCTGAAGACCCACAAGGCGCGGAAGGAAGAAAGTTCCGCCACTGTCGGGCACCAAGCCAATTTTGCTGAATGCCTGAGTAAAACTGGCTTTTTTGCTGGCTACGGCAAAATCGCAGGCAAAGGCGATATTGGCACCTGCTCCGGCTGCAACGCCGTTCACGGAAGCAATTACCGGTTTTTCAATACTTCTGATCCTGCGTATAATTGGATTGTAATGTTCATTCAAAATAACCTCGAAAGTGATACCGTTATTGGGGTCAATGGCCTCGTTGAGGTCCTGACCAGCACAGAAAGCTCTGCCGTTTCCTGTGAGTACAATACAGCGAACAGCGGCATCAGCAGCACAGTCATCCAATGCTGCGATAACAGCCAGGGCCATTTCGCGATTAAAGCTGTTGAAAACATCGGGGCGATTCAGTGCAATTGTTGCGACGCCATTTTCTTTTTGGAAGGTTATGGTTGCTGACATAAAAGTATAATTTTAGTTCTTGGGTATCAATAAATTGAAAAAATGCCACAAAGTCAGTATGAAGCTATGTTTTACAAAGAGGAACTACACATGTATAAATCATTCTCAAATTTTCAAATCCTCAAATTAAATAGCTCACTCCGTTCGATTCTCAAATTATTTAGTGGCATTTAAAATAATCAAAGGGCTCCTTACAGCTATTACACTGATACAGCGCCTTACAGGCAGTTGAACCGAAATGGCTGATCTGACGGGTGTCTTTTGCGCAGCAGTGGGGACATTCCGGCTGAGGGGCCTCCCCAAAAAGTGCTTCGATGCGTTTGGCATTGGTTCCCGGAATTGGCGGTGCAATACCGTATTCCTTCAGTTTTCTTCTGCCTTCTTCACTCATCCAGTCGGTTGTCCAGGCCGGACTGAGCACAGTTGTTACTTTCACCGGATGTATGCCGTTGGCTTCCAATTCGGCAATGATATTAAATTCAATACTTTTCATGGCCGGACAGCCGGAGTAGGTGGGTGTGATGACCACTTCCACGCCTTCACCAAATTGATTGATTTCCCTAACGACGCCCATATCAACAACCGTGAGGACCGGAATTTCAGGATCATAGACCTGTTCAAATAGTTTCCAGACTTTTTTTAGTTCTACCATCGTTAATTTTTGCTGCCGGCCGCTCCAGACCTTATAGGTTTATAAAACCTAAGGTCTGGGAGGACCGGGGGCTAAAAAAATTACCACTCCGCACCGGGATAGGCCCTTTGCATCCATTGCAATTCTGTCAACAGGTG
>JBIKQC010000523.1:0-3346 GCA_044349855.1 Saprospira sp. | reverse complement strand
GAGAAAAAATATCTGCTGCGCTAATTGACCCTAGCAAATCTGATGAGCTCGCAGAAATTTTTGGCAATTCTATTACCAAAGAAGAACTTGACCTTATTGGAGCTTCTCTGAAACAAGTTTCAAACTTGGAATATGAGGCAAGTTTAGAAACCGGTCTACAGTGGTCCAGTTTAAGTTCTAGAATGCTGCAGCGTGATTTGGCTGCTGCAAAAAACCTTAAAGAGGGTTGGAAGGGTCGTGAAAAATTGAAAGTGATTTCAAAATTAACCCCGGTACAACGACAAAAAGAAGAAGAAGATTTTGTTTACAAATTGAATAAGACCAATACTGATTTGGTTTTGGCGCAAGAAAAATTTGTTGAAACAAAAGCTAAATATGACAATCGTTATAAAACTGCGGTCAGCATTGTCCTCACTGCCATTCTAGGTGCTGTTGCCGCTGTAACAGGAGTAGGTGCAGGTCCATTCCTTATACAACTGGCATGGACTATGGGCAGTACCTTCTTAACTACTATGGTAAATGAATTTGTAAGCAAACAGATTGAGGGCAATAATCACCGTGGAATGGAGGATCTTTTTGTCAATCTGATCACTGATCAGGCATCTTCAGTACTCTCTGCATTAGGAGCTCAAGCATTGAATAAACTGAATTGGGAAGTTTTCCTGATTGGGTTAGAAAAAGCTGCAACTGGCGGCGACAAGGCGATTGAGAAAATTTGTGCCAGTTCGTTGAGAACTATAATTGAAGCAGTTCCTCAGCAATTTGGCGATACGATCACAAAAAGTTTCATTCAAACAATCAATGAAAAAGGCTCTGTCACCGATAGAACGCTCAATGATCTGAAAAAATTTGCCACTTCTTCGGTAAAAAATTTAGCAGCTTCATACTTGAAAAACATTCTTTTAAATTGCGACAAAGAGCTTAAACTTCTTGAATCTACAAGAGAATGGCTAGGCGGACCATTTGCTCCGGAACTTTCAAATGTTGCTGACCCTGTAGCCAAGGCAAAGTTTGTAGCAAAATACGAAGGTGTAGTACAGACAAAAACTTATGAAGAATACTTTAAAACAAATGGTATAAATCCATCTGCAGAGGATTTTGGCATGAAGGCTTTAAAGATACTCAGCACAAATGTACTTAGCAATTTGGCCAATGAAAAAATCAAAGAACCAGTAAAGAGAGTAATTCTTGAAACTATATGCGGTAAAGGTATTACTGACACTGATTTTGATATGATCATCCAAAATGCAGGTTCTGGTTTAAGGAATAAGTTAGTAACAAATCTGGCCAAACATCCTGATAACATAACTGAATTTGAGGTTGACGGAATGGAATTGGAAGAAGTAAGAATTCAATATGCAAAACTGAATATCATACATTCAGAAATTGAAATTGCTGATTACATAAAATCTATGTACAATTTTGATGAGGAAATTTGGAATGCCTACTCTGCTCTGACTAAATTAGATGTTGAAAAATCTCTTGAAAAACACGCCGGTGAGTTTTTAATATCAAAAGAGAGTTTAGAATCAAGCGAATTCCGCTCTGACATAATGGATCGTAAAATCTTTAATCCTTACCTGCTTCCTAATCCAAATGGCGGTCCAACCCCATTGGAAAAACAGCTTGATTTAACTAAGCCGATTAGCGAAATATTTACTGATTGGAATTCAATACAAAACAAAATTGCACTTTCTGCGCAGGCCAATAATTAAAAACATAAAATAACAAATAACAATGGAAAATATATTCAGAATGAGGGGCGCATTGGCCGCTCTTCCATTTATCGCACCCGAACATGATACACTTATGTCAGAGTGGCTCAATCAAATGGTTTACCCCTTGGAAAATGCCGAAATTTTTGTATCGGCAAATTCAAACCTTTCTAATACTGCCTGGAGGGTAAAAATGGATACCAAGACCCTTGCACAACGATACGCTGCTTTCATGAAATATGCCGATTTCAATCCCGTCGAAATTGAAGTCCTTAAAAAAGGCATTGTCAGTTTCAGAGGTGAATTTAGTGTTTGGCTCAGTATCGGTAAAAATGAGCAGGACAGTGGCTGGGAAATAGACAATGGAGTATTTCCACTTGAACAACTTTGGGGGCTATTACCCGGCAACGTTGAAGAATCTTTAAAAAAATGGTACAAAAAGTATGATGCCGATGCTTTTGTTAAATTTGGCCGCTGTATTGCTTCAAATACTTATAGTTATTTCAATACAGAGCTTTTCGGTAATAATGCAGAGGAAGACATGGAACTTTACATCAGTCTATGCAATGCACTCGAAATTGACCCGCTACCAAATCCAATTCTTGAGATGATAGCTGATTTTGAACCTGAATTTATTGAAGTTTCTTTCACGATTGGCAGTAACGGACTTTTGAAATTGGGATTAGTTATTCCTAACCCAAGTGATGAACTTGTTTTAAAAACTGCAATGATAACAGGTGATGGCGATATTGATATGATGGCCGCTTACGAGGGTGCGCTAGGCAATGTTGTGCCTACAAAACTCGAGATTTCGAGAACTGCAAATGGTATCGAATCATCATGGGAATACAGATATCTGTAAGTTTTATCTAAAGACATGACTATAAGACATGACTATAAGACATGACTATAAGACATGACTATAAGACATGACTATAAGACATGACTATATCCGGGCTTGGCAAATTGCCAAGCCCTTTTCATTGTAATTTTATACTAAATTTTAAAGATATAGGATTATAGAATATATAACAATTTCCTAACTTTTGCTGTTATTTTGAGTAAAGCGAAAATGACAATTTTTAAAATAGCTTTTTAAACCTTTAAAGGATTTTTCATCTAAACTTTCAATTTTTTATTTAATTAAAAAACCATCCTTACAAAATATTATTTTATTTTAAACCAAATAAATCATTCAAAATTTAATATGATTTTAATTAAATAACATTTGAGATATATAATTTTGAAAATAGTATTATAAATCGTTTTTAAAAATAATTCAGTATTATAGTTTGAACAATAACTAATTCGCAAAACAGAATTTTTTTTTAATTAGATTTTGAAAGACTGTTATAAATCATAAATTTGCATTATAAATAAGATAAAAGAACAATACATTACTAACAAGCTAACAAAATTATGAAACAACTTTCCAATTTATTATTTGCTTTGCTAATTCTCATTGTTGGAGTTAACACTTCATTTGCACAAAGAAATTGCAGCGCAATGGATGTGCTCATGCAAAACATTCAGCAAGATGCAGCTTTAGAACAACGGATGAGGGATATCGAATCCCACACACAGGAGTTTCTGCGCAGCAATAATACTGAAACCCGTGCAGTTGTAAGAAT
>JBIKQC010000089.1:0-11831 GCA_044349855.1 Saprospira sp. | reverse complement strand
AAGCACTGAAACGCAACCGGTTTCGTGCTTTATTTCTGTTTGTAATTTAAAACTCTTTCTACCGAAATATTACTGACGAAGATACCTGCTAACTGGACATTTGCAAAGCGAAAATAAATGTCTTTTGCTTGCGACCGCTTTTGCAAATGCCAAAGCCGAATGCCCAAATTGAATAAAGTGTATTAGCGGTTCGGCTTGTATTCTATTTTTCAGATATAGCAATGTACTTTCTTAATTCAGTTTGTTTTTCTGCTTGTTTTATTAAAAAGTCTGCTAGGTCAGTTCTATTAATACCGCCTATATTTATTCCTTTGAATAATTTGTTTTCAATACGGTATTTCTCTGTCAATTCCTTGTCCAATAGCCTTCCTGGTCTTACAACTGTCCAATTTAGATCTGAATTAGTGATGATTTCTTCCATTTTAGTTTTGTCAGCATAAACGTCTTTTAAAAAGTATTTTAAAAACATTTTTACAAGCCAGGAAACATAATTTTTACTTTCTCCGGCTCCAAATCCTGTAACAAAAATAAATGGAATATCTATTTTGTTCTCCCTATGTATTTCTACCATCAATTTTGCAAAATCTGAAAATAGGGTAGTAGCTTTCATATTCTTACGAGTTCCCAAAGTTACAATGATCGCATCTGCCTTTTGTATTGACTTTAACAGGTCAGCTTTATTAGTTGCATCACCAACTATCATATTTAACGATTCTTTCCCTTCTATTTCAATTTCAGATCGAGATAGGGTCGTTATCGAATGATTTCTATTTAATCCTCTTTTAACTGTTTCTAAACCTAATCCAGCCGAGGCTCCTATGATTGTTATATTCATTTTGTTTTTTTATTGATTTTGGTTTTGAGCTGACCGCTTACGTTCCAAGGGCAGGCGCAGAAAGCATTTCAATCTAAAAAGTTACTACGAAACCATGAAGTCCAAAACTACTAAAATGGTTCATTCATACGTAGTGGCTGGCCGTTTAGTATAAACTATTTAATACCTATTTTTCAATTAGGTTTTAGTTTTATTTCATGGAGTGCTTATGATTGATTTTGTGCAATCATTTTCTTGATTAAGGAAATTTGTCCTAAGTGATAGTAACTGTGTTCGATTACTCCTTCAATATTTCTTAAATAGTTGCCATACTTTTCATCGACAAATGGTTGATCAAAAATGATATCATTCATTTGTTCAACTTTTTTTATAAAGTTCTCTGAATTATTAATAAAGTTTGAAACTAGTTCATTCCAGGCTTCTTCAGAATTAATTTCAGGCAGGTTAAAACTATTTTTATCTCTAATTTCTAGTTGTCCTCCATTAAAGACATTTAGAATTCCTTCAAGATAATAATTAATATGAAATGTCAATAAAGCAATAGTGTTCAAATTATCAACTTGTTGAATAGCCTGTTTCCAACTAACACTTAAAATCTGTTCTTTGAAGTTTGTGTTAGCAATCCATTTTCCACTTAGTAGCACTTCTCGAAGTCGGTTTGCAATTGTTAAATTTCTATTCATAAAATGTGTTTTTTAATGTGATGTCTGAACCGGCCGACAGCTTGCCACTAATGTTTTGTAGCTATCCGAAGGGTGGGATTTTTACCACTAAACTTCATGCGGAGAACTCCACTTTCTTTAACTACAAATGTGTCATAGAAGCACGTCACCCCGCCTATTGCAAATGTGCTGTTAGCGCCTGTTGTATATCGTCCGTTAAGATTGTCCCCAAGCAAATTCACAGTTGTCAAAATTTTTGTTTTCTAAATCATTCTTTGGTATCAATACGCTGAAAACACCCTCATCATTAAAGTCTCCCTCTCCAACTTGTAAGAGCAAAACTTTGTCGGAGAATGTTATCGCTTCTATTTCCTCTTGTCCTAGTTGGCAATGTGTATAAATGCCAAAGATTTTGGATTTGTCGCTACCCGCAAAGTAGTCCCAAAGTTTGCCGTCTTTGTTTGCGTATTCTTTCTCGTCTTCGTCCTCTGGGTCGCGTAACCGTTCTGAAAGTGTTTCTGTGTCCGCAAAAATTTGGTCAACTAACATACCAGAGTAAAAATTGCCCTCGTGTTCTTTTATATGTCGAACTAAGTCATTGTTGGGTATGTCGGCATAAATTACTTTACCAGTATCAGTCCTGATGTCTGCGAAAAATATTAGTTGTCCTGACTTGGGTAACAATCCAGTCTTGTCAAAAGGTGAAAACTTAGAAAGGTCAAGTTGAGCAGCAAAACAAAGTCCTTGCGGATACTCCATACCAGTCGGTAAGTCAACAACTGGTCCGCCATATCTTGTGTGTCCAAGTGGAATATCTACTTCAGTGTATTTTTTGTAGTTACCTGCCTTAAGTAGAATGTCGGGCATTTCAATAGACGCTCCGTAATAAAGAGTTTTGTCGCCTGTAAATCTGATAATGTCAAAAGTTTTGTTTCTGTCCATAGTTATTTTTTGTGATCTTCTTAATAATTTTTGACGTGAAATGATTTTTAGAGATGAAGTTCCAAGTCCAAGTTCTTCTATTTCTGAACAAACCTTGTCAAACTGCAAATCTGTCAATTCAATTTCTGTTAGAATATCAAGAATTGCAGAAGTCGCCATTGTTTCGTCTTCGTCAAGATTCGCAACTTTTAAATAATTATCAAGTTCGCAGTCTGTTAATACTTTTTTTGTCGTTAAGTATTTTCTAAAAGTTCTGTAGCGATAATGTTCAGTGTTTTTGTCATCACTTTTGTCAAATTCGTCCAATAGTTTGTCAACTTGTTGTTCGTTTAAAAGTCCAACTTCAAGCCACAAATTTGTAAATCCTAATTTCAAAAGTTTGTCCATACACGGTTTGTTTAAAATGGCAGCTAACGTTTTGGGGCTTTGCGAAGGCGGGGATTTTTTGTACTAAACTTCATTAGATGCATAAAGCTTGAATTTAGCCCTTCACTGTCATAGAAGCACGAAACCCTCGCTTTTGCAAAACGGCTGTTACCATCAATGCTTCTCATTTTTTCATTATTTGTTGAGTTAGTTTAATCATTGTCTTAAAGGAAATGTCAGGATGTGCAACTTGATTAACTGTCCCAACTACAAAGATATTTTCTTTTGGACTGAAATATGCTAATGCTCCAGAAAGTCCTGAATGTCCAATAAAATAAGGCACAGCACCTGTCGGGTTAAAAATCCAAGGAAGTTTAAACAAGTGAATTCCAATTCCTGATTTCATAGGAAAAAATATTCTATTCCATTCTTGCAATTCATTGATATACTCTATTGGAAATATCTGTCCTGTAAAAAATGCTTCAATAAAAATGAGCATATCGGTGGAAATTGAAACCATTCCACCGTCCGCCCCAAAAGAAGTCATAGCTTTGGGTATATTCAGTTCGTTGCTCATATGATAAAGCGTCTTCGGTGTTTTGTCGGTTGAGTCTTGATATAGATAGGTTTTTGTCAAACCAAGTGATTTAATAATTATTTCTTGGCAGTTTTCTGAATATGATTTATGAGTTATGGTCTCAATAATTTTTCCTAAAAGCTGAAAATTTGCATCGGAATAGTTGGCTTTTCCTTTTGTCCCTGGTGCAAAAAGTGGTACCATTGATTTTGTCCTTTCAATTGCTTGTTCAAAAGTCCATAATTGGTCGTTTCCTTCTGTTATTTCGTTTTCCAAACTTTTTCCAGTTGTTCCTTTGCCTTGAAAATAGTCAGGAAGTCCAGAAGTGTGAGAAAGCAAGTGCTTAATGGTTAGTTCTTGAGAAAAGTCTTTGTCTTTATAAATGTTAAGTCCTGATAAAATTGATTTGTCAATATAATTACTGATTTTGTCATCAAGACTGAGTTTGCTTTCTGCTCTCAGTTTTAGAATTATTGCAGTCGTAAATAATTTGGTTGTGCTTGCAATGAAATAAGGTTGGTCTATTAACAAATTACCCGATGCTCCGTTCCAAACCAATGTGTCTTTTTTGATAGCGAAAGATGTCCCAAACACCTTTTTACCGTCAACTGTTTTGTTAAGGATTGTTTGAAGTGATTTTTCTTTTTCAGTTGTCATTTGTCCAAATGTTGTCTGCATAATACCTGTGAAATTAATAAAGCAACTATTTTATTCATCGTCTTTTAGCATTGGTGGCAACAATTATCTTTGCTCAACTTTACCACACTTGCGTATATATTCCAAATATCTGCAGCAGTGAAGTCAGCTTCAAACATTTTTTGAAAATCATTTCAAATATATATTTTTATAGCTAAAAAGTCAAGTTACACAAGGGAGATTTTATCTTTTTAGGCTATTTGCAGATTAAAAATCAAAAACCTGCACAATATACCAAAGCTGTATAAGTGCAGGTCTCCAAATAGCCTGAAGGCAATATTTTATCTACTTATTATGCTGCAGAGCATAAGTGTTTCGTTCGGCATTTGAATGGCCCTCAAAGGCATCTACCGCATCCTGAATACTGATAAAGAAATTATCCCTACCAATTTTTTCAGTCAGACCGGCCTTTTCAAGGCTGTCCCTTACAGGGCCTTTCACCTCGCACCAATACCAGATTATGCCCTGTTTTTTGAAATCATTCAGCAGATCTTCTATGGCATACATGGCAGTGGAATCAATGCCGGTAATGCTTTCAGCATCGAAAACAATGGCTTTCAGTCCGGGAGATTTAGAAAGTACTCCCTGCTGCATTGTTTCTATAAAAAAATCTGTATTAGCAAAATAGAGTTCCGCATCAAAGCGGATAATCAGCAGTTCCGGCAGGTTTTCCAATTCTTTGAAACGCTTGAGATTTCTGTAATAGGCAGTTCCGGGAACACGGCCAAGGATGGCCACATGCGGCTGTGTGCTTTTGAAAATGAGCAGAACCAAAGACAGCACTACGCCAATGATAATACCTTCCACCACGCCAATGAACAGGGTGGCACTGAAGGCTGCAATCAGCATCATTAAATCTTTGCGGTTGGTCTTCCACAAATGTTTCACCTCTTTTATATCAATCAGGTTAAAAACAGCAACCATCACAATAGAGGCCAACAGGGCCTGCGGTAAGTAGTAAAAAAGCGCTGTCAGAAACAGGAGGGTCAGAATAACAAGAATAGCGCTGAAAACTCCGGCCATGGGTGTTTTTGCTCCGGACTGATCGTTTACGGCTGTACGGGAAAAACCTCCGTTCACCGGGAAGGCCTGAAAAAGAGAACCGCCGATATTGGCTGCGCCCAAAGCAATCAGTTCCTGATTGGCAGAAATTTTATAGTTTTTGTGCTTGGATTGAATCGCCTTTGCTACGGCAATAGACTCCATAAAACCGACGAGACCGATCGTTGCTGCTGCAGGAATCAGTGCCTGTATCGTATCGAGATTGAAATCGGGTAGTCCAAAAATGGGCAATCCCTGCGGTACAGTGCCGACAATTGCTACGCCGAACTCCTGTAGTCCAAGGCCCCAAACCAGCAGGGTAGCCACTAAAACAACAGCTAAGGGACCCGGAATATTGAATTTGATTTTTTTACTGACTATTTTGAGACTCTGCATCAAAATAATTCCGCCAAGTCCTATCAGAACAGTTATGATATGGGTTGACTGTATGTTAATGGCAGCATTGTAAAGCACTTCATGCACATAATTGCTGTTAGGAATTTTAATACCCAACAAATGCTTGAGCTGCGACAGTCCGATAATGAGCGCAGCAGCAGATGTATAACCGCTGATAACAGGTCTGGAGAGGAAATTAACCACAAAACCAAGTCGAAAAACACCTAATAAAAGTCGAAAAATACCGACCATCATGGCCAATAATACGGCCAATTTAATATATGACTCCGGTTCTGATTCTGCAGAAACCATAGGTGCCAAGGCAGATGCAACAAGCAGCGATGCCATCGCAACTGGCCCTACCGATAGCTGACGGGAACTGCCCAAAAGTGCATAAATAATCAGCGGAATTGAGGATGCATAAAGCCCGTAAATAGGCGGAAGTCCTGCCAACATGGCATAGGCCATACCCTGCGGTATGAGCATCACGCCCACTGTTAAGCCTGCAGAAAGATCACCTTTAAAATCTTCATTTTTATAAAGCGGGAGCCATTCTGCAATCGGGAATATTTTTTTGAAATTCATAATCCGACAAAATTTATTTTGGTTTGGATGCAAGATTAGCCCATTTACTTAGGTTATATTGTGATATTTGTCACATTATAACGAAAATCTGGATAAAAAACAAACGACTTTCAACACTGAATATGAAGAAATGAAAAAGGCTCTGCTGCATAACGCCACAGAACCTTAGAATCTAGCTTTGAGCTGATTTATTAACAAAGGTAAAAAAAATTGGCTATTTTCTTAGGAAATTAACACAGAATCTTCAAAAAGAAGGGGCTTTCTTCGGCTTTGCCGAATACTCCGCAGGAGTAGGAAAAGCGCCTCTTTTCAGATGAGCCCCGCACATCGCAAAGAGAGGGGTTTGGGGTGAGTCAATACGCCCTGTTCAGCACTGCTAAAATTTTCCTTTCAAAAAGAATTTGCTTTTCGGCTTTGCCGAATACTCCGCAGGAGTAGGAAAAGCGCCTCTTTTCAGATGAGCCCCGCACATCGCAAAGAGAGGGGTTTGGGGTGAGTAAATACGCCCTGTTCAGCACTGCTAAATTTTCCTTTCAAAAAGAAGGGGCTTTCTTCGGCTTTGCCGAATACTCCGCAGGAGTAGGAAAAGCCCCTCTTTTCAGATGAGTTCCTCATCGCAAAGAGAGGGGTTTGGGGTGAGTATAGCCCCAAACCTCGGCACAAATTTTCAATTTTTTTTAACATTAATCCAAAGCAAAATCCTCTAACTGTTCCGGACTTTTGAGCAATGTAATTTTATTGCGCCCAAGTGATAGGAGATTGGCTCTTTCCAATTTTTTTAAAAGGCGGGAAACCGCTTCTCTGGAAGCGTTCAATTCCCGGGCAATTTCCTGATGCGTGATGCCCAATTCTTTGCTGCTCAACGTTCTTGACTTGTTGGCCAGGTATTTTAGCAGGCGTTCGTCCATACGGAGAAAGGCAATATTGTCCAAGGCGTTGAAAAGCTCCTGAAAGCGGTTATTGTAGGAAATCATGATGAAGTTTTTCCAACTTGGGTATCGGGTCATCCAGTCTTCCATACTTTTCAGCGGAATAGAGATGATGGTTGTTTTATCCTCAGCGATTGTTCTTATTTCACTTTTTTTGTGCATCATACAGCAGGTAAAGGCCATTGCGCAGGTTTCACCGGAGTTGAGATAATATAAAAAAAGCTCATTGCCGCTTTCGGCCGACTGTCTCAATACTTTTATGCTGCCCTCGATGACCAATGGGACAAAACGGATATAATCGCCATAATCCATGATGACTTCACCGGGTTCGAATTCGTGTTCTTCGCCCACTTGGGCTATGGCTTCCTGTAGGGCCAACTCGGCCAGCATGGGGAATTTTTTTCTTACAATGTTTATTGCTACCATTCCGATTTTATCTTTGATTATCACTGAATTAATAGTGTTGTTTTGGTGAGACTTAAGCTAAATAAATTGAAAGATATGAAAGTTTCTTAATATAAAACCAAAATACTTCAGCAGAAATCTAATTCTAAAACATATTGACATACCCAAAGTGGATTTTTCCATTTCTTATCAGCAGCGGATTGCCAAATTCAGACCCCAGTGCATAGCTGAGACCAAAAACCCCAACTTTGGTGTCCAATGCAAGACCCAGCCCAAAACCATAGCGCCAACTCTGGTTTTTTGGGTTTGTACTTATATTCTGACTGTAACTAAGGTCTCCAAAAAGATAGGTATAGGAATTTGTTCCCAATAAATAGCGTAGCTCCGTTGTTGCTACCTGATACCAGGAACTGAAAATACTCTGCTCGTCAAAGCCCCTCATGATCTGTTGACCGCCAATTCTGAGCAGTTCATTGGTATAGAGCAGTTTTTTGTTGTTAAAAACTGCTGCTGTCCGGTAACGGCCCATAAGGGTGAGCTGTTTCCAAATTCTAAAAAAATGTGCATAGGAAAACTGTGCAGAATACTGGAAACTGCGCGTAGAGATACTATCGTACAAGGTAGCGAAATCGAAACCCGGATCCAGGGGGTCACGCAGTGAAAGGATTGAATTATTAGGTTTTATATATTTGAATCCGACAGCGCCTCCTATCCTTAACTCAAATCCCTTGAGCGGATTCCAACGATAATTGAGCCTTTGGAAATAGTATTCAATACCGAAGGAATTGTTGCGAAGGTCGAGAATGGAGGGAATTTTTCTGTTGGAAATAATACTTTCCGTATTGAAGCTTTGCACATTGGTAGCCGCATTTTTCCAATATATTTTCAAATAATTGTTACCATCAAAGAGATAGGAGAGACCAATATCGGTAATTACATCTACATAAGTGGAATCTCTGCGGTAAAGCTCAAATTTAGAATCAATTCCCAAAGGGCTGCCAAAAAGATAAGGAAAGGAAACCCCGAGCCGCAGTTCGGATCGGCCCTGTTGAAACTGTTGCCACTGTGCCAACAGTTTTTCACCGCGGCCCAATGCATTAAGCAGATCAATATTCACATTACCGGTGAAATTGAACTGTTGCCTTTGGGTTGCGGGATTTGTATTCGGCAACAATCCGAAAATGACATCAAAACGGCTGGCTCTTTTGGTTTCCAAAAACAGGATAGGGTATGCTTTGTCTGCTTTAAAAAGTATCTGAGGATCTTTGTAACTGCTCAGAAAAGGCAGCTCTTTTATTCTTTTGCTGATTTTAAGAATTTGACTTTCATCGTAAACGGCTCCTTTTTTCAGGCCTAAATAGTTATTCAGAAATTTTTTGGAAATACGCACTTTGAGTTCTTTTCCGTCAGTACTTTTTCCGATAACCTGAAGGCTGTCAATGAGGATTTTAGGTCCGTAGTCAAGGAATATTTTGGCACGGAGTGCACCCATTGTATCAGCTGAAATGCTGTCGATCCAAAGTTCGGCAAATGGATAACCGTTGTTTTCGCAATTGCTGAGGACTTTGCCCTGTAATTTTGAAAGATCCTTTAAATTGAAAGGTTTATCGGAAAGTAGAATAGCACCATAGTCCAATGTTTTTAAAAGTTGGGGAGGAATATTTCCATTTTGGAGCATAGTCCATTCAAACCTCTTACCAATTTTCAGCTCAAGCTTGCAGAGATTGGACACACAGTCGCCGCTTTGGTAAAGTTTAGGCAACAGGAAACCATTTTCATAAAGACTGCTGCGCAGAGATTTCAGCCGACTGTTTAGAATGGAGGAATTAATTGTATCGCTTTCGTTTTTTAGCAGTTGTTTTGCGAAAGGGCTATTGGCACAATCGCTGCAATTAATGTAGTATTTCAGACTGTCGGATTGAGACATAAGCTTAGCTATCGGCAAAAGCGTAATTGCCAAAAATAACCATAAATAAAACTGTTGTCCGAATGACGTTTTCATGCCGAAAGATAATAAAAAATTAGAGCATAGCAGATAATCCGCCATGCTCTAAAACGATTTGCGATCCAAAAAGATCAATTATGAGGGACTATATATGACATATACAATCATATTGTTTGCAATAAGGCTTCAGCTTCAATTTTATAGCTGCATTTTTTAACCACACATTCCTCTAAAAGCATTTTGGCTTTTTCAGGATTTTGTTCTTTTATGTTCAGTAATGCCAAAAACCAAGCTGAATCGGGCTGAAGTCCGGAATCTTTATTTTCATGGACAAAATAGAGATGCTCTTTGGATGCATCAAGCTGATTTAATTTGAGATAGAGCATACCTAATCGGAGGTGAATGCTCACATTGCCCGGATCAGATTTGAGCAGTTGTTCGTAGTTGGCAGCGGCCTTTTTTTCGTCTTTTTCAAAAAGCGCATCAGCTTTCTGTATACTTGGGCCTAAGTCCAACTTTTGTATGGTATCGGATTTTTCGGGGCTGAACTGTTTTTTCTGAACCATGCCTCTGCGGGTATAATAATCCAGGTTGATTTCAGAAATATGTCGGGCTGCATTATTCACTGTGCTGTTGCTGCTTGCATAAAAATAAATTGCGCAGGCTGCAAAAACTGCCAATACAGAAAAGATGGTCAGGTTGTTTTTCATAAATTGGGGTTTCTATATTCGATACTTTTAAATTCATAACCCAATGCTGAATAGTGTTCCAAAATTTGGGGAAGGACATATTCCAACTTTGATTGGGCTTTTTTACTGTCATGAAGTACAAGTATAGTTCCATTTTTTGAAAAACGCAAGATATTCGCCAAGCATTTTTTGGTAGAAAGTTCAGG
Organism: Saprospira sp.; assembly: GCA_044349855.1. Lineage (GTDB taxonomy): Bacteria > Bacteroidota > Bacteroidia > Chitinophagales > Saprospiraceae > Saprospira. The sequence goes on along the minus strand of JBIKQC010000089.1, from coordinate 1,557 downwards.
GTCGAAGTCAGCGGCGATGACATCCCACATCACAATTTGGTAATTTTGTTTTTGCAATTGCCTCATTTGTATAAGATTAAGTCGCCCATAAGGTGGACGAAAAAGTTTGGAATTTACATGTTCTGCACATTCGGCAGTATTTTTAAGATAATCCGCTGTTTTTGTTTTCCACCCATCGAGGTGATTGAAGGTGTGGTTTCCAATACTATGTCCTTCATTTATAACTTGTTGATAAATTTCAGGAAACTGAACAACATTCCTTCCAATACAAAAAAAAGTAGCTTTGGCATTGAATTTGGCCAACTGTTCCAAAACCCAGGGCGTGACTTCCGGAATAGGTCCATCGTCAAAAGTCAGATATAAAACAGGCTTATTTTTAGACGGAATTTGCCAGAGCAATTTTGGAAATAACCATTTAAAAATGGCTGCTGTTTTTACAGGATACCACATTTTTTTCTGTGATTTAGTTGATATGATAATGTGGCAATTAGTTACAGCGGCTGTTTGAATGAATAACGCAGCGCCAACACATTTATTGGGACAATAATAGTTACAAATTTTATTTTTTTTCCAAAATTCAATCTTAACTTTGCAGCGCAATTTTAAACTAAAACTAATCTACCTGTATGCAAAAACCGGTCCGCGTACGTTTTGCGCCAAGCCCAACGGGAGCACTCCATATCGGAGGAGTCCGTACTGCCCTTTATAACTATCTCTTGGCAAAAAAGACAGGCGGAACCTTTATTCTTCGAATCGAGGACACTGACCAGACCCGTTTTGTACCCGGAGCAGAAGAATATATCATGGAAGCCCTGAATTGGTTGGGCATAAGCCCCGAAGAGGGTATTTTTGAAGGCGGACCTTATGGCCCTTACCGTCAGTCCGACAGAAAGCCAATGTACCGCGAGTTTGCAGAACAGCTTGTCAAAAAAGGCCATGCTTACTATTCTTTCGATACTGCAGAGGAACTCGATGCGCTGCGCAAACAGTATGAGGCAGAAGGGAAAACCTTTAAGTATGATACTTCTACCCGTCTTTTGCTCAACAATTCACTCACTCAGACAGAATCTGTTGTAAATAAGCACCTTTCGGAAGGCAGTTATGTTATACGCATAAAACTTCCTGCTGATGAGCAGATACATTTTACTGACCTCATTCGTGAGGATGTAACCTATTCTACTCATGACCTTGATGATAAGGTAATGCTGAAGGGCGATGGTATGCCTACTTATCACCTAGCCAATGTGGTTGATGATTATCATATGAAAATAACACATGTGATCCGTGGCGAAGAGTGGCTGCCCAGTACGCCATTGCATGTCTATCTTTATCGCTTTTTGGGTTGGGAAGAGTCTATGCCTGTTTTTGCTCATTTGCCGCTTATCCTGCGTCCCGATGGAAAAGGAAAACTGAGCAAACGCGATGGAGCTAAATTCGGCATTCCGGTTTTTCCGCTCAACTTTGTCAATCCCAACAACATTGAAGATAAGGCACTTGGTTTCCGTGAATGGGGCTTTGAGCCTGATGCGGTACTTAACTTTTTGGCACTTTTGGGTT